>NZ_RIBZ01000871.1:0-28732 GCF_003721215.1 Streptomyces botrytidirepellens | reverse complement strand
GCGGTGAGGCGCCGAGGGCCAGCCGCACGGCGGCGGGCCCGGCCGGCCGCTCGACGTCCGCCCGGGCCGCGTCCAGCCGTCGCAGCAGCGGACCCGCGTGCTCCAGCAGCCGCGCCCCGGCGGTGGTGAGCGTCACCGGCCGCCGGGTCAGCAGCGGGGTGCGCAGATCGGCTTCCAGGGTCGCGATCTGCTGGGAGACGGCCGACTGCGTGGAGCCGAGCTGGTGGGCGGCGTCGGAGAAGGAGCCGCAGTGGGCCACGGAGACGAAGGTGCGGAGCAGATGCGGATCCATGCGGACAAGTATCGCGGCTCGGAAGGGGCGTTCATGAGGTCTCCGGACATCACGGCGGGCACCGCTCCGGCACTCGTTGACCCCCACCCAACGCTGCGGTTCCCGCGCCCCCTGCTCACCGTGACCGATGACACCCTCGCGGGCCACGGGCCCGCTGCCCCGATGGCAGGGCTGAGCTGCCCGCCGCGAGGGCCATGTATTAGAGTTATCTCGACATCGAGATATCTGTCGACGGGCGCACCGTCGCGCCGCACCGGTAAGGGTTACCTAACTTAGCCCTACCTTAGCGGATCGGCGCGGGCATGTCGCGGCAGCATTGCGGTGGTACGCGCGTAATTCATGCATGAAGGAGACTGTCGTGTCGGCGAACAGCTTCGATGCCCGCAGCACCCTGCAGGTGGGCGACGAGTCGTACGAGATCTTCAGGCTGGACAAGGTGGAGGGGGCCGCCCGCCTCCCCTACAGCCTGAAGGTTCTGCTGGAGAACCTGCTCCGCACGGAGGACGGCGCCAACATCACCGCCGACCACATCCGAGCGCTCGGTGGGTGGGACTCACAGGCCCAGCCCAACCAGGAGATCCAGTTCACGCCGGCTCGCGTGATCATGCAGGACTTCACCGGTGTGCCCTGTGTGGTCGACCTCGCCACCATGCGCGAGGCCGTCAAGGAGCTGGGCGGCGACCCGGCGAAGATCAACCCGCTGGCCCCGGCCGAGCTGGTCATCGACCACTCCGTGATCGCCGACAAGTTCGGCACCAACGACGCCTTCACCCAGAACGTGGAGCTGGAGTACGGGCGCAACAAGGAGCGCTACCAGTTCCTGCGCTGGGGCCAGACCGCGTTCGACGAGTTCAAGGTCGTCCCGCCCGGCACCGGCATCGTCCACCAGGTGAACATCGAGCACCTGGCCCGCACCGTCATGGTCCGCAACGGCCAGGCCTACCCGGACACCCTCGTCGGCACCGACTCGCACACCACCATGGTCAACGGCCTCGGCGTGCTCGGCTGGGGCGTCGGCGGCATCGAGGCCGAGGCCGCGATGCTCGGCCAGCCGGTGTCGATGCTCATTCCGCGCGTCGTCGGCTTCAAGCTGACGGGTGAGCTGAAGCCCGGGACCACGGCGACCGACCTCGTGCTGACCATCACCGAGATGCTGCGCAAGCACGGTGTCGTCGGCAAGTTCGTCGAGTTCTACGGCGAGGGCGTGGCGGCCACGAGCCTCGCCAACCGCGCCACCATCGGCAACATGTCGCCGGAGTTCGGCTCCACCGCCGCGATCTTCCCGATCGACGACGAGACGATCAACTACCTGAAGCTCACCGGCCGCAGCGAGCAGCAGCTCGCGCTGGTCGAGGCGTACGCCAAGGAGCAGGGTCTGTGGCTGGACCCGGCCGCCGAGCCGGACTTCTCCGAGAAGCTGGAGCTGGACCTGTCGACGGTCGTCCCGTCGATCGCCGGTCCGAAGCGCCCGCAGGACCGCATCGTGCTCGCCGAGGCGGCGCAGCAGTTCGCGCAGGACGTGCGTAACTACGTCCCCGACGCGGAGGAGGACGAGGCGGGCAAGGAGTCCTTCCCGGCCTCCGACGCCCCGGCCGTCTCCAACGGCGTACCGACCAAGCCCACCCAGGTCACCGCCCCCGACGGTTCGACGTACGAGATCGACCACGGCGCCGTCACCGTCGCCGCGATCACCTCCTGCACCAACACCTCCAACCCGTACGTCATGGTCGCCGCCGCGCTGGTTGCCAAGAAGGCGGTGGAGAAGGGCCTGACCCGCAAGCCGTGGGTCAAGACGACCCTGGCGCCGGGCTCGAAGGTCGTCACGGACTACTTCGACAAGGCGGGCCTGACCCCCTACCTCGACAAGGTCGGCTTCAACCTGGTCGGCTACGGCTGCACCACCTGCATCGGCAACTCCGGCCCGCTGCCGGACGAGGTCTCCAAGGCCGTCAACGAGGCCGACCTCGCCGTCACCTCCGTCCTCTCCGGCAACCGGAACTTCGAGGGCCGGATCAACCCGGACGTCAAGATGAACTACCTGGCGTCCCCGCCGCTGGTCGTCGCGTACGCCATCGCCGGTTCGATGAAGGTGAACATCACCACGGACGCGCTGGGCACCGACCAGGAGGGCAAGCCGGTCTTCCTCGAGGACATCTGGCCGACCGAGGCCGAGGTCAACGACGTCGTGGCCAACGCCATCGGCGAGGACATGTTCAACAAGTCCTACCAGGATGTCTTCGCCGGTGACGCCCAGTGGCAGGCGCTGCCCGTGCCGACCGGCAACACCTTCGAGTGGGACACCGAGTCCACCTACGTGCGCAAGCCCCCGTACTTCGAGGGCATGACCATGGAGACGAGCCCGGTCGAGGACGTCACCGGCGCCCGCGTCCTGGCCAAGCTGGGCGACTCGGTCACCACCGACCACATCTCCCCGGCCGGTGCGATCAAGGCCGACACCCCGGCCGGCAAGTACCTCACCGAGCACGGTGTCGAGCGTCGCGACTTCAACTCCTACGGCTCCCGCCGAGGCAACCACGAGGTCATGATCCGCGGCACCTTCGCCAACATCCGGCTGCGCAACCAGATCGCGCCCGGCACCGAGGGCGGCTTCACCCGCGACTTCACGCAGGACGGCGGGCCGGTCTCCTTCATCTACGACGCCTCGCAGAACTACCAGGCGGCCGGCACTCCGCTGGTCATCCTGGCGGGCAAGGAGTACGGCTCCGGCTCGTCCCGCGACTGGGCCGCCAAGGGCACCGCGCTGCTCGGCGTCAAGGCCGTCATCGCCGAGTCGTACGAGCGCATCCACCGCTCGAACCTCATCGGCATGGGCGTCCTCCCGCTCCAGTTCCCCGAGGGCGCCTCGGCGCTGTCGCTGGGCCTGACCGGCGAGGAGACCTTCGACATCACCGGCGTCACCGCGCTCAACGAGGGCGGCATCCCGGAGACCGTCAAGGTCAAGGCGGGCGACGTGGAGTTCGACGCCAAGGTGCGCATCGACACCCCCGGCGAGGCGGACTACTACCGCAACGGCGGCATCATGCAGTACGTGCTGCGCTCGCTGATCCGCAAGTAAGACGCCTGCGACGCCTGTACGTCACGGACGGGCCGCACCCCTGTGCATCGGGGTGCGGCCCGTCCGCGCGTGTCCTCACAGGAACGCGCCGGAGGGGATGTACGGGGACGGCGGCCGCATCCCGCGCAGGCAGACGTAGCCCGCGTTGGACAGCTCCAGACCCGCCGCGAGGCCGACGTCCACCGCCCACTCCTGCTCGGCCGTCAGGTTCTCCACCGCCACCTCCGTGCCCTCCGGGAGGCTGAGCAGGGCGGCGGTGAGCAGGCGGCCCGCCAGTCGCCGGGAGGTCGCGGCGAGCAGTTCGACGTCTCCGTCGGCGCCGACGTAGCAGTAGCCGCTCCCGGTCAGCTCGTCGACGACCAGCAGCCGCGAGTGGCGCAGCATCTCCTCGTGGTCGGGGCCGTGCGCCCCACCGCGGGTGCGGCGGTCCAGGGAGTCCAACAGGTCCCGGTGCCGCGCCGTGCCCTCGTGCACAGCGCCGTCCAGCGACGGCAGCCGGGTCTTCAGCTCCTTGTCGACGGTGCCGCGCAGCCGCATCGCCGGATGCAGGGTGAAGCCCGCCCGTCGGTACGTGGCCGCCGCGCGCGGATCCCGGGACCCGCAGATGATCCCGCGCAGACAGGCCCGTCCGTACAGCAGCGCCGCGGCCATCAGCTCCCGGCCGATCCCGCGTCGCTGGGCCCGGGGCAGCACGGCGAACAGCGCGAGCCCCCAGGTGCCTTCGCGGCGCGTGGACAACACCGTGCCGACCGGCATCCCGACGTCGTCCACGGCGAGCCAGCAGCCGCCCGGATCGGTCCGCGCCAGATGGCGGTTGCGGCTGTCGATGCGGGCGAGCCGGTCGGGCGGCCAGTCGGCCGCCGGTTCGCCGCGCAGGGCGCGCGAGGTGTCGAAGGCGGCCGAGGCCACGGTCCTCACCGCCTCGGCGTCCTCCTCGGTGTCACGTAGCTGGCGGAGGATCATGCGCTCCATCATGGCGATCTGCTGAGGGCTAATCCACCGGGCGCGCGTTGCCGCGAGCGGGCAGAGTCCTCGTCATGAGACTTCTGATGCTGGGCGGAACGGAATTCGTGGGACGCGCCGTCACCGAGGCGGCCCTGGCCCGCGGCTGGGAGGTCGCGGTGTTCCACCGCGGCCGCCATGCCCCGCCGCCGGGAGCCACCGCGCTGCACGGCGATCGCATCGCGCCCGGCGGGCTCGCCGCCCTCGAACACGGCGAGTGGGACGCCGTCGTGGACACCTGGTCCGGCGCCCCCGCGGCCGTCCGCGCCGCGGCCGGGCTCCTCGCCGACCGCGCCCGTTCGTATCTCTACGTCTCCAGCCGCTCCGTCTACACCTACCCGGCCCGCGCCGGACTCGCCGAAGACGGCCCCTTGGTGGATGCGTCCCCCGACTCCGTTGACGTCGACTACGCGCAGGCCAAACGCGGTGGCGAACTCGCCGCCCTCTCCGCCTTCGGCGACCGCGCCCTGCTGGCCCGGGCCGGACTGATCCTCGGCCCGTACGAGAACATCGGCCGCCTGCCCTGGTGGCTGACCCGCATCGCCCGCGGCGGCCCGGTCCTCGCCCCCGGCCCGCGCGACCTCCCGTTGCAGTACATCGACGCCCGCGACCTGGCCACCTGGCTCCTGGACGCCGCCGAACGCGGCCTCGGCGGCCCATACAACCTGGTCAGCCCGCCGGGCCACACCACCATGGGCGAACTCCTGGAGACCTGCGTACGCGCCACCGGCTCGCCCGCCGAACTCCACTGGACCGACCCGGACCGCATCCTCGCCGCCGACATCGCCCCCTGGACCGACCTCCCGATCTGGCTCCCCCCGGGCGAACTGCACGACACGCTGCACCGCGCCGACGTCTCGAAGGCGGCTGCGGCGGGCCTGCGGTGCCGCCCCATCACCGACACCGTGACCGATACGTGGGCCTGGCTGCGTGGCTTGGGTGGCGCGGTCCCGCAGCGTGCGGACCGACCTCGGGTGGGGCTGGATCCGCAGCGGGAGGCGGAGGTGCTGGCCGCCCAGCGTCAACGCCAATAGCGGCTTCATGCGTTCGAGTGGCGTGGAGGCAAATGCCATCGGCACTTGCCTCTGCGTCTTTAGCGTTCACCGCATGGTCAGTTCCTCACACGAAGCCCTCCACCGGATTTTCCAGGAGGACACCGGGGCCATCGTCCGAGCACTCCGAAAACTGCTCGGCGTTCCGTTCCCGGACACGAGCAAGACGTTCGTAGTCAGCCCTGACCTCACCGAGATCGCGCCCGTCGAGAGACGTGTGGACACCCTGCTCCAGGTCGAGACCGAGAAGCACGGCACGTACCTGTTCGCAATCGAGTCGCAGAGCAGACGGGACAAGGACAAACCGGCGGCCTGGGCGTACTACCTCTCCTACATGTACGCGAAGTTCCGGCACCAGCCGGTGCTGATCGTGCTCTGCCCCGACGACGCCACGGCTCGCTGGGCAGCTCGGCCCATCACGCTGGGCCTACCGAGCCATCCGTCGCTGACCGTGCGTCCGCTTGTGCTCGGGCCCGGCAACACTCCGCTCATCACCGAGCGAAGGAAGCGGTACGGGATGTCCCGCTCGCTGTCTTTTCGGCGATTACACACAGTAGGAGCGTGAGCGCCGATGCGATACTGAAGGCGCTGGCTACCACGCTCAACCACATCGACCCCGACCAGGCGACGATCTACGCCGAACTTGTCGAAGCCGGACTCGGAGACACTCCGGCACGAGAACTCTGGAGGGACCTGATGTCCGCCTTGCTCAACTTCTTCCGCTCCGAGCACGCTCAGAGGGCATTCGCCGAGATTCGAGCTGAGGGGCAAGCTGAGGGGCAAGCTCAGGGCCAGGCCGCCAAGGGCGCAAAGGATGTTCTGCGGGTGCTCAGCCTTCGGGGGCTAGAGGTCACCGCCGAGACGCGTGAGCGCATCGAGTCGTGCAAAGATCTGGACATCCTCGACACATGGCTGGACCGGGCCGTGACCGCCTCTCGCGTCGAGGAATTGTTCGACTGATCTCCGCACTGCTCAGCTTCTTCCGCTCCGCTCACTCTCAGCGAGCCTTCGCCGGGGTGCGGGCCAGCTCCTCGGCGATGTCCTGTGCGGCGAAGCCCGCGTACGTTCCCCAAACCGTCTTCCACGGCGTCAGCCCCGTCCTTCAGGACGACTCATCCCGCCCCGGCCTCCGGGACGTCCTGGTGATCACCTACCGTCATCGCGCCTGATGTTCACCACCGCGCCATAGTCAAGGAGTCGGTCCCGTGGCCGAGATCATCGCCGTCGCCGTCATCACGGTCCTGGCCGTCATCAGCCCCGGGGCCGACTTCGCCATGATCGTCCGCAACAGCTACCTCTACGGTCGCACCGCAGGCCTGTTCGCCGCCGTGGGCATCAGCCTAGGCGTCCTGGTCCACGTCACGTACACCATGCTCGGTGTGGGCCTGCTGTTGTCCAGGACCCCCGCCCTGTTCACCGTCGTCAAGATCGTCGGTGCCTGTTATCTGGTCTGGATCGGCTATAAGACGTTCTCGGCCCGCGCCGAGATCAACGCCACGGCGGAGGCCGCCGACACGGAATCGCGCGCTTCCCGCCGGCGGTCCCTGCGCACCGGGTTCCTCACCAACGCCCTCAACCCGAAGACCATGCTCTTCGTCGTCAGCACCTACACGCAGATCGTTGACAGCGACACCCCCCTCGCCCAGCAGGTCGGCTACGGACTCTTCATGGCCCTCGCCCACCTGATCTGGTTCGGTCTCGCAGCCGGCCTCTTCTCCGCCCCCGCCCTCCGCAGCCGCATGCTCCGCCGCCAGAAGGCCCTCAACCGAACCATTGGCGCCATCCTCATGGCTTTCGGCCTCTCCCTCGTCTTCGCCTCCGCCTGAGCCGCTGGGCATTGGCGGGACGAATGACGGTCGTACCAGGCCGTGTTCTGACCCCCTGCCGGACTGCCCACCTCGTGAAAGCGCGGGGCTAGGGCTGTGGGGAGCGGACGGGGGAGACGTCGATGTACCACTCTCGGCCGAGGAGCAAGCCGAAGAGGGGGGACGGGAGGCGGACCATCTTGCGGAAGACGGCGCTTGAGCGGCCGGTGCCGTTGATCTGGGAGCGGTGGGCCGCCAGGGCCGCCTGCTTCTGGCGGGCGTAGCGGCGGACGTCGAGGCGGTGGGTGATGGCCGACCGGGGGCTGAAGCGGGTGTTCAGCTCCTCGGGGGTGAAGCGGAGGGGGATCCTCAGTCGGTGAGCCAGGCGGACCAGGCGCTCGGCGGTGTCGCGCGGCATCGTCGCTTCCAGCACCCTGGGCGTCTTGGCCAGTTCGGCGGCGCGGCGGCCGACCTGGTGGACCTTGATGTGGTCGCGGTGGCCGTAGCCGCCGTGGGGGTCGTAGTGGAGCAGCATCGCCGCGTCCTCGTCGCGGAGGATCGTGGCCAGCCGCTCGGCGGCCTCCTCCGTGTCCGCGCGGACGAAGCGCCGACGGTCCGGCGGGTCGGGGTAGAGGATCGGGCCGTGCCCGCTGTCCGCGTAGCCGAGGTGGACGACGCGGTCGACGCCCAACAGGGCGGCGCTGGTGCGCAGTTCGTGCAGGCGGGGTGACTCGGCCTCCGTGGGCACGGCGTCCATCAGCCCGTCCGTGGCGACCACGACCACCACCCGGTGCCCCTCGTCTGCGAGCCGGGCGAGCGTGCCGCCGGTCAGCAGGGCCTCGTCGTCGGGGTGGGCGTGGAATGCCAGGACGGTAGCCATGCGGTCCATCCTGGCATTCGCGGGTGGCAGGGCGCGCCCTACCGGTCCTGGGCGAGCCCGTCGAACGTGCCGGCCTTCGCCGCGCGTATGAAGGTGCCGAGGCTAGCGGGGCTGGTGGTGAGGATGACGTCCGGTTCGTCGCTCTCCCGGAGCGCGATGGTGTGCGAGGCGGCAGCGGCGACGTTGAGGCAGGCTGATCCCTCCTGGCTGTACGAGGACTTGTGCCAGGCGGCTGGGACTTTGGCGACGTAGAGGCAGTTGGCCCCCTCGTGGCTGTAGGACGACTTCTGCCAGACGTGATCGGACACTTTGCGCTTCCTCTCAGATGCTCTGCGCGATGCGATGGATGAGGTCGCGGGACGCGGTCGGCTTGAGGGCGTAGCTTTCGAAGCGGTCCAGCACACTCCGATACTTCACGAGGTGTGCTTCGGCGTCGAGTAGCTCGCTACCGTGATCGGTGTCGAGTTGGACGGTATCGAGTCGTGGGATGGAGCCGCCGAAGTGGTTGATGGGTTGGCCGGAGCCGGGAAGTGGCCCCGTGCCGAACGGGATCACCAGAACGGTGATGGTCGCGCGTTCGCTCATCTCGATGAGGTGTTGAAGCTGGGCGCGGGCCACGGCCGGACCGCCGAGGCCCATCCGTAGGGCAGCTTCATGAATGATCGCGGTCAGCGGGGTCGGCTTGCCCTCGTGCAGGACTCCCTGCCGCTTGATCCGGTGCGAGAGGCGATGTTCCACCGCGTGCGGTGGAAGAGGTGGGACCGTCGAGTCGAAGAGCGCTCGGGCGTGGTCTCTGGTCTGTAGAAGGCCCGGTACGTGGATCATTGTGGCGACGCGCACGGAGGTGGCGTGGTGCTCCAGCTCGGCCAGGTCGAGTAGTCCGGCGGGCAGGACCTCTCGCTGCTGCTCCCACCAGCCTCGGGTCTGTCTCCCAGTCATCTCCACGAGGGCTTCGATCAGCGCCTGATCCGCGCAGTTGTAGAGGCTCGCCAAGTGTCGGACCCGGTCGGCGCTCACGGCGTAGCGCCCTGCCTTGATGCTGCTGACGCGTGACTGGCTGGCGCCGAAGAGGCGACCCGCGTCGGTAGCGGACAGGTCGGTTCGTTCGCGGAGCCGTCGCAACTCCGCGCCCAAGCGCCGCTGTCGCACGGTCGGCGGGTACTTGGTCGGCGCCATGAGCGATCTCTCCCTGCGGGGTTTGGACGTGGTGGTGTCACCCTATCGGGGGGCATTGGGCTTCATGCGCTGAAAGTCTGGGATGTAGTCCATGTTTCACGCTACGGTGTGAACCACGTCACCGTACGTGCATGGCCCAATTCCCCTTCCTGACGGGAGACTTCCATGGCTGCCTTCGACTTCGACCAAGAACTCTGCGACCTCGCACTCGATCAGGTGCCCCGCGTCTTCGCCGTCGCCGTGCAGTACGAGGTGGAACCTGGCGCTCTGGACGGTGAGATCGCCGCGTGGGGGTTGGCGTACGAGGACGGGAGCGCGCACGTGGTCACCGCCAACGGGCAGCACCGGCTCAGCCTCACTTCACCCGAACGAGCGACGTGGTGGTTCGGGCGGGAGAAGGGGATCACCGCGCGGATCGTATGGTTCGCCGCGCCCACGGCGCCCACCTTCGAGCGGGCCGAGGCGGCCTGAGACCGGCTGTCGGCCTGCGGGCATCGTCTCGCGCCTTCGGCGATGGAGCATGCGGCGGGGGCCCGGCCCCGCGCCGTTGCCGTCCGGCGGGCCGTCGTCGCGCTTGCGGTGAGTATGCGCCGTCGGTTCGTTCATATGCGGCCAGCGGGCGGCCCGTCCGGCCCGCCGGACGGCGACGGTGCGGAACCCGGGCCCCGGGCCGCCGCATGCTCCCTGCGCCGCAGGCGAGACGGCGCGGAAGGGGGCCGGGCCTGCGCGTAACGGGCGCGGCCCCCAACGCAACCGCTCAGCCGAGCAGTTCGACCTCGGCCAGGGTGGACTTGCCGTCCGGCACCAGGCGGTAGTGCGCGTACGTGCCGGGTGCGCGGACCGAGAAGACGCGGGTCTGCTTGTCCCAGGACCACGACTCGTCCGAGCGCCGGTCCAGGGGCTGCCACTTCTCACCGTCTCGTGAGCCTTCGAGGACCCAGCCGGTGGGGGCCTTGGTGTGGTCGGCGGAGGTGAGGGTGTATTGGACCGCGCGGCCCGCATCCTCAACCGGCAGGGTCGCCGACTCGAACGCCGCCTCCGTACCCGACGTGTCGTCCAACAGCGCCGTGCCACCGCTCGGGACGGTCAGATCGCGGCGCGGGGTCGGCACCTTGTCGTCCTGGGTGATGGAGGACGGGGCCGCCTTCGCGCCCGTGCCCCACGCCGACGGTTTGGCGCCCATCGTGAAGTCCAGCGTGCCGCCCCGCGCGAGCACAGAGTGGGGGAGGACGGTGGAGTTCCAGGGCTTGCCGTTGACCTTCAGGGCCTGGATGTAGACGTTCGACCGGCTGTTGCGCGGCGCCTTGATGACCAGGTCGCGGCCGTTCTCCAGGTGCACCGTGGCCTTGGTGAACAGCGGCGAGCCGATGGCGTACTCGGAGCCGCCCATCACCAGGGGGTAGAAGCCGAGCGCGCTGAAGATGTACCACGCGGACTGCTCGCCGTTGTCCTCGTCGCCGTGGTAGCCCTGGCCTATCTCGCTGCCGGTGTAGAGGCGGGACAGCACCTCGCGGACCTTCTCCTGGGTCTTCCAGGGCTGCCCGGCTGCGTCGTACATGTAGGTGGCGTGGTGGGCGACCTGGTTGCTGTGCCCGTACATGCCCATCCGGACGTCACGGGCCTCGGTCATCTCATGGATGACGCCGCTGTACGACCCCTTGAACTCGGGGGAGGCGGTCTCCGGGGTGGAGAAGTAGGTGTCGAGCTTCTTGGCGAGGCCGGAGCGCCCGCCGTAGAGGTTGGCCAGGCCCCGGCTGTCCTGCGGGGCGGTGAAGGCGTAGCCCCAGCCGTTGGTCTCGGTGTAGTCGTAGCCCCAGATCCGCGGGTCGTACTTGTCGGAGGGCACGCGCCACTTCCCGGCGGCGTCCCGGCCCTGGAAGAAGCCCGCCTTGTCGTCGAAGAGCGTGACGTAGTTCTGGGCGCGGTGGAGGAAGTAGTCGGATTCTTCCTTGTAGCGGGGCTTCTTGGTCTTCGTGTACAGGGCGCGGCCCATCTTCGCCAGGCCGAAGTCGTTGAGGTAGCCCTCCAGCGCCCAGGACAGGCCCTCGTGGGTCTCGGTGCTGGTGTAGCCGAGGAAGGGGGAGGTGGACATGCCCTTGCGGCCGACGCCCGACGAGGGCGGCACCGCGGTGGCGTTCTTCAGCGCCGCCTCGTACGCGGCCTCGGCGTCGAAGCGGACGCCCTTGAGGTACGCGTCCGCGAAGGCCACGTCCGAGCTGGTGCCGGTCATGAGGTCGGCGTAGCCGGGGGAGGACCAGCGGGAGATCCAGCCGCCGTCCTTGTACTGCTGGACGAAGCCGTCGACCATCGTCCCCGCGCGCTTCGGCGTCAGCAGGGAGTAGGCGGGCCAGGTGGTGCGGTAGGTGTCCCAGAAGCCGTTGTTGACGTACACCTTGCCGTCGACGATCTTCGCGCCGGTGCGGGTCGGGGTGTTCTCCCCGGCGGCGGGGGAGAAGGCGCTCGCGTACTGGTAGCGCGGCTTCCGGGCGGTCCCGGTGTTCTCGAAAGCGGAATTGGGATAGAGGTACAGCCGGTAGAGGCTGGAGTAGAGCGTGGTGAGCTGGTCGCGGCTGGCTCCCTCGACCTCGATGCGGCCCAGGATGTCGTCCCAGGCGCTCTGGGCACGCCGCTCGACCTGCTCGAAGGACGTCGAGGCGGCTATTTCGCGCTCCAGGTTGGTCTTCGCCTGGTCGACGCCGATGAGGGAGGTGGCGATCCTGAGGGTGACCGTACGGTCCTTGCCGGGCGTGAAGCGGAAGTAGCCGGTGACGTCCTTGCCGCCGCCTCCGGGCAGCTTGCCGCTCGCGCTGACGGGTGCGTCGAAGACGCCGTAGACGAACATCCGGGTGGCGCCGGCGGACCCTCCGCTCTTGACGTCGGAGTAGCCGGTGACGACGCTGTGCTCGGGGTCGAGGGTGAGCCCGCCGTCGTTGTTGACGTTGTCGAAGATGACGCTCGCGTCCTCACCCGGATAGGTGAAGCGCATGACCGCCGCGTGGTCGGTGGGCGCGATCTCGGCCTTGAGGCCGTTCTCGAACGTCACGCCGTAGCCGTACGGCCGGGCGGTCTCCTTCTCGTGGCGGAAGGGGAGCGCGCGGGCGGTGCGGGAGGCGTCCGGGGTGCCGGACGCGGCGGACGGCATCACCTGGAACGTCTGCCGGTCGCCCATCCAGGGGCTCGGCTCGTGGCTCGCGCTGAACGCCTGGATGGTGGGGAGGTTGTCGTCGTTGTTGGCGCGGGCGTACTGGTAGAGCCAGTCGGTCGAGCCGGCGTTGGTCACCGGCGTCCAGAAGTTGAAGCCGCCCGGGACGGCGGTCGCGGGGAAGTTGTTGCCGCGCGAGAAGCTGCCGCTGGAGTGGGTGCCGCGGGTGGTCACCGCGTAGTCGGAGAGGTGCTTCAGGGGCTTCTCGGGCGCCTTGGGGGCGAGGGAGATGTCGTCCACCCAGCCGCGGAACTTCGCCGGGCCCTCGGGGGAGTCGTACGCGACGAGGATCCGGTCGACCGTCTTGCCCGCCGCGACGGCCCCGATCCGGGACTCCTTGTGGTTCCACTGGTTGACGTACAGCGTCTTGGAGGCCGCCTGCCCCTGGGGGTTCATCCGGGCGCCGTGCTGGTCGACCGCGCCCGCGAGGTCGCTGAGGTAGGTGCCGTCGGTGAAGGCGAGGTCGACGGAGACGTGGGTGGCCGGGTAGTTCAGATCGGTCTCGGCCATCGACGGGAAGATCCGGTACGAGAGCAGGGTGTCGCGGGTGACGGCCGTGTTCACGTCGAAGACCTTGTTGTACGAGTACGCCCGGCCGTCCGGCTTGTGGGTGCCCGCGTAGCGCAGGGCGTGGGTGCCGGTGAAGCCCGCGTTCCCCTTGGCGGTGGGGGAGCCGGACGGGCCCCGGTCGACCAGGCTGCGCATGTCGGCGGGGGCGGGCGGGCTGGTGTCGCTGTTCGCGAACTGCGTCTCGGCGAGCTGGGTGGCGTCCGCCCCCTTGTTGCGCGTGATCTCCAGGCGTAAGTGGCGGTAGGCGGCGGCGCCCTCGACGGAGAACTCCCTGGTCTGGTGAGGCTTGTCGAAGACCTGGTCCTTGCGGGTGTCCAGGGTGGTCCAGTCGGAGCCGTCGGCGGAGCCCTTGAGCGTCCAGTCGGCCGGGTCGCGCTCCGGGGCGTCGTTGGCGGAGGTGAGGGCGTAACGGACGACGTCGACGGGCTCGGAGAGGTCGAATTCGAGCCATGGGGTCCTGTCGAACGCGAGCCACTTGGTGGTGACGTCACCGTCGACCAGGTTCTCCTTGGTCTCGCCCGCGTCGGCGTACTCGCCGCTCGCCCGGACGGCGGTGACCTTGTCGGTCACGTTCCCCGGGATGCCGGAGGTGTAGCCGCCGTCGACGCCGTCGGCCTTCTTCCCGCCGCCCGGGGTGGTCTCGACGGTGTTGCGCCAGTCGGGCTGCGGATCGTCCGCTTCGAAGGACGAGGCGAACTCCGTCGCGGCGCGGTCCGCGGCGGCTCCGGGCCCGCGCGGAACGGCGGCCGCCGCGCCCTGGGCGGTCACCACCAGCAGAGCGGCCGCCACCAAGGCGGCCGCTCGACCTGCCTGAGGTCTGCGTCTGAGCCGTCTCTGTCGCATACTCAGCCTCTCAACGAGTCTGACAACGTTGTCGATTGGGTGGGGCAGGGATAAGTAGGGCGTTGCGGGGAGGGTGGTGTCAAGGTGACGGACGTGCACAAGCCATGCGGGTGATCACTCCATGCGGGTGATCTTGGAGTGGCGACCGCGCGACGCGGGCCGCACCCGCGCCGGGATGCGGCCCCTGTCCATGACGGCCGGTCAATAATCCATCAGCAGGATCCATCGGCGCGACCCATCAGCCGGGAGAGCTGGACTTGGTGGCCATCGACAGACGGCACTTCTTCGCCTTCTTGGAGGAGTCCGCCTGGAGGCCGGAGACCTTGATGGTCTTGTCGGAGTTCCCCGCCACCGAGGCGTCGGACTCGGTGCCCGTGGTCACGACCTCTTCGGAGCTGTCCACGAACCCGACGAGGAGGAAGTAGTAGGCCGTGGAGGAGCTGGAGTTGCTGATCTTCACATTGGCGTACGGCTTGCCGTCCGTGCTCCAGCCGCACGTGCCCATCTTGGCGTCCGCCGATATCAGCCCGGAGCCGCCGGTGGGCGTGTCCGAGGGGTCGTCGGTGCGGTCGGTGGCGGGGTCGTCGGTGGGCTCCTCGGTCGGCTCCTCGGTCGGCTCCTCCGTCGGTTCCACCGGGAGCCGGGCCATGCCCTTGCCGATCGCGGCACCGCCCTTGGTGTCCTCGGCCGGAGACCCGCCTCGGTCCGTGCCGCAGCCCGCGGAGAGCGCGAGTGTCGCGGCCACGACAACACTGGTGGCGAGGGGAAGCTGCTTCCGGGGCACGAGGACCGCCTCTCATGGATCGCGCGCACGGCTGAGTGCCGTACGGGCTGGGCCCCCCACGGTATGTCGGACAGGTCTCAACTCGGGAAAGATGCCACCCCGATGACCTTTCGATCTTGCCCTCTCGATGCCCAGTGGACTATACCTGTCGCCCCAGGGGGAGGCCGCGCCGCGGCCGTGCCGAGTTGGCCTCGGCGGTTCTGAGCTCTCCCGGCGCACACCCAGCAATTCCGCTTCACGCTTCAACTGACCCGCGGTGTCGGGCCCCTCGCCCGGAGGCGAGCATGTACGGGAGACCGTTACACCGCCTGAGTCCTGACGAAGGCGAGGACTTGAGCATGGGATCCATCTCAGATTTCGGTCGGCGTGACCTGATCAAACGGTCGGCGGCCCTCGGGCTGATCACCGTGCCCGCGATGAGTGTGCTCTCCGCGTGTGCCAGCGGCGGCGATGACGACACCAAGAAGGTCGACAAGGGCGAGAAGAGCGCCAAGAACCCGCTCGCCGTCAACGCGAGCGCGCCGCTCGACGTCGTCATCTTCGACGGCGGCTTCGGCCAGAAGTACGCCAAGGACGCGGAGGCGGAGTACGCCAAGGCGTACCCGAAGACCAAGGGCAAGATCAAGCACGCCGCGACGCAGAAGATCCAGACCGTGCTCCAGCCGCGGTTCAACGGCGGCACCCCGCCGGACCTGGTCGACAACTCCGGCGCCGAGCAGATGGACTTCGGCACCCTGGTCAGCAAGAACCAGCTGACCGACCTCACCCCGCTGCTCGACTCGCCCTCCCTGGACGACCCGAACAAGACCGTGCGCGAGACGCTGCGCCCCGGCGTCGTCGAGATGGGCCAGTTCGACGGCAAGCCGGTGTGGATCCTCTACTACGCGTACACCGTCTACGGCGTCTGGTACTCCAAGACCAATCTGGCCAAGCTCGACGCGGAGTACCCCGAGACCTGGGACGACATGCTCAAGGTCTGCGAGAAGGCGAAGAAGAAGGGCGTCGCGGGCTGGACCTACCCGGGCAAGTTCCCGTACTACCTGCCGTTCAGCCTCTACCCCTTCATCGCCAAGATCGGCGGCCGGGACGTCCTGGACTCGATCGACAACCTGGAGCCGAACGCCTGGAAGAACCCGGCCGTGAAGGCCGCCTTCGAGGCGTACTACGAGCTGTACAAGAAGGGCTACATCCTCAAGGGCACCCCGGGGCTCAGCCACATCGAGTCGCAGACCGCCTGGAACGAGGGGAACGCGCTGTTCATCCCCAACGGCTCCTGGGTGGAGAACGAGGCGAAGAAGACCACGCCGAAGGACTTCCAGATGGCGGTGGGCGCGCCCTCCAGCCTCGACAAGAGCGACAAGATGCCGTTCGGCACCCTCTGGGCCTCCGGCGGTGAGCCCTTCATCGTGCCGAAGGCGGCCAAGAACCCCCAGGGCGGCATGGAGCTGCTGCGGATCATGCTCGGCGAGAAGTCGACCAAGAACTTCGTCCAGCAGGTCTCCTCGCTCTCCTCGCTCAACGGCGGCACCGAGGGCCTGACCCTGCCGCCGGGCCTGTCGTCCGCGCAGCACGTGCTGGAGCAGGCGGGCAAGAACGTCGTCAACCCGCGCCTCCAGGACTGGTACGTGACGCTCCAGAAGCAGCAGATCGGCGTGGGCGCGCTCGGCGAGATGATGGCGGGCCGGATGACTCCGGCCGAGGCGATCAAGAAGTGCCAGAAGTTCGCCGACGCCACGGCGAAGGACGACGCCGTCAAGAAGTACAAGCACGTCTGACCGAGGCACATCTGATGGGATTCGATGCGTCACCGGCGGCATTATCCGCGAGGGAAGTCCGAGGTCGGTAGAAATGCAGCATGGTAAATACCGGTTCATCGCGGGGTTCCTGGCCCTGCCGGTGATCCTTTACGCGGTCTTCGTGATCTCGCCGTTCGTCCAGGCCATCTACTATTCGTTCACGGACTGGACCGGCCTGAGTTCCGACTTCACGATGGTCGGGTTCAGGAACTACGACTGGCTGCTGAAGGACGACCTCTTCTGGAAAGCGGTCGGGCACAACGTTCTGCTGCTGCTGGTCGTGCCGCTGGTGACGCTCGGTCTCGGACTCTTCTTCGCCTTCATGCTCAACGTCGGCGGCCGCGGCAGGAAGAACGCGGCCGTCACGGGCGTGCGGGGGTCGAGCGTCTACAAGGTGATCTATTTCTTTCCGCAGGTGCTGTCGATCGCGATCGTCGCCCTGCTGTTCCAGTTCACCTACAACCCGCGCAACGGCGCGCTCAACGCCTTCCTCGGCGGAATCGGCCTGGACGCGCTCCAGCAGCAGTGGCTGGCCGATCCGAAGCTCGCGCTGTGGTGCCTCATGGCCGTGATGGTGTGGAGCAACGTCGGCTTCTACGTCGTCCTCTTCTCCGCCGGGATGAGCTCCATCCCGAAGGACTTCTACGAGGCCGCGCTGCTCGACGGCGCCAACCGCGTGAACACCTTCTTCCGGATCACCCTGCCGCTGCTGTGGGACACGGTCCAGACCGGCTGGATCTACATGGGCATCATCGCCCTCGACGCCTTCGCCATCGTGCAGATCATGACGGTGGGGCCGGCCGGACCCGCCGACTCCACCCAGGTCCTGGGCTACTACGTGTACACCAAGACCTTCCACGACGGGCAGGCCGGACGTGCGACCACGATCGGCGTGGCGATGCTGATCGTCACCCTGATCTTCGCGGTCGTCGTGGGCAAGCTCGGCCGGCGCGAACGGCTGGAGTACTGATGCCGGGGCCCGTGACCGCACCAGCGAACCACCGCTCGACCGCCGACCTGGGGGGATCACAGTGACCTCGCAAGCAGAGCCCTCGGAACTCCCCGGCGTCACCAAGGACGACGAGCGGCCGCTCGCCGCGCCCGTCGCCGAGCAGCCGCCGCGCTTCACCCCCGAGGGGCGGATCGGCAGCGAGGGCAAGGTCCTCAACGTCTTCTCGCACGGCATGCTGGTGATCTGGGGGCTGCTCGTCACCATGCCGCTGCTGTGGGCGGTGATGAGCTCCCTCAAGACCGACAAGGAGATCTTCACCTCGCCCTGGGGGCTGCCCTCCGCGCTGCACTTCGACAACTGGTCGCGCGCCTGGAGCAAGTCCAACATCGGCGACTTCTTCTTCAACACCGTTCTGGTGGTGGGCTGTTCGCTGGTCGGCACGATGCTGCTGGGGGCGATGGCGGCGTATGTGCTGGCCCGGTTCGAATTCCCCGGGAAGCGCGTCCTCTACTTCATGTTCGTCGGCGGGATGAGCTTTCCCATCATCCTGGCGCTGGTGCCGCTGTTCTTCGTCATGAAGAACATGAGCCTGCTCAACACCTTCCACGGGCTGGTCCTGGTCTACATCGCCTATTCGCTGCCGTTCACCGTCTTCTTCCTCACCTCCTTCTTCAAGACCCTGCCCACCTCGGTGGCGGAGGCGGCACTGATCGACGGCGCGTCCCACACCCGGACGTTCTTCCAGGTCATGCTGCCGATGGCGAAGCCCGGACTGATCAGCGTGGGCATCTTCAATTTCCTCGGCCAGTGGAACCAGTACATGCTGCCCACCGTGCTCAATACGGACGAGGACAAGCGGGTGCTCACCCAGGGGCTGGTGCAGCTCGCGGCCAGCCAGCAATACAAGGGGGACTGGTCGGCGCTGTTCGCCGGGCTGGTGCTGGCGATGCTTCCGGTGCTCGCGGCCTACATCGTCTTCCAGCGCCAGGTCCAGACCGGACTGACCGCCGGGGCGCTCAAGTAAAACCCCGCATAGTATTCGGTATGTGAACGAAACGGATGCGATCGCTCCGTCGTACGCTGGCGGGATATCGCGATTGTGCGAGGAAAGGCGGGGAAGCCTCCTGCCACACCCTCGCTCAAGGGCCGTCTGCCCACCTCAAGGACTTGACGTGGAACAAGCGAGGCGGCTCAGCTTAGAGTTCACATGTTGGAGACAAAGCCGGGCCTCATGCTGCGGCCCGGCCGGCGGAGCGGCCGGCGTGCCGCCCGTGAAGGCGGGAGTGGATGGGCGTGGAGACTCCGGGATCGCAGTCGTCGCTGCACCGGGCCAATCTCGAGCGGGTGGTCCGTGCGGTGCGCATGGCGGGCTCGCTGACCCAAGCGGAGATCGCCCGGTCCACCGGGCTGTCCGCGGCCACCGTCTCCAACATCGTGCGCGAGCTGAAGGACGGCGGAACGGTCGAGGTCACGCCCACCTCGGCGGGCGGCCGCCGGGCGCGCAGCGTCTCGCTCAGCGGGGACGCGGGCATCGTCGTGGGCGTGGATTTCGGCCATACCCACCTCAGGGTCGCGGTCGGCAACCTGGCCCACCAGGTCCTGGCCGAGGAGGCGGAGCCGCTGGATGTGGACGCCTCCTCCGCGCAGGGCCTGGACCGGGCGGAGCAGCTGGTCAGCAGGCTGATCGCCGGCACCGGACTGAGCCAGGACAAGGTCGTCGGCGTCGGCCTCGGCGTCCCGGCCCCGATAGACGTGGAGACCGGCACGCTCGGCTCCACCGCGATCCTGCCGGGCTGGGCGGGCACCAATCCGCGCGACGACCTGGCCCAGCGGCTCGGGGTGCCGGTGCACGTGGACAACGACGCCAACCTCGGCGCGCTCGGCGAGCTGGTCTGGGGCTCCGGGCGCGGGGTCGCCGACCTCGCGTACATCAAGGTCGCCGACGGTGTCGGCGCGGGGCTGGTGATCAGCGGCCAGATCTACCGCGGCCCGGGCGGCACGGCGGGCGAGATCGGCCACATCACCCTCGACGAGTCGGGCCCGGTGTGCCGCTGCGGCAACCGCGGCTGTCTGGAGACCTTCGCCGCGGCCCGCTACGTCCTGCCGCTGCTGTACTCCGCCCACGGCACGGACCTCACCATCGAGCGCATGGTGCAGCTCGCCCGGGATGGTGACCCGGGCTGCCGCCGGGTGATCGCTGACGTCGGCCGCCACATCGGCAGCGGCGTGGCGAACCTGTGCAACCTGATCAACCCCAGCCGCATGGTGCTCGGCGGCCACCTCGCCGAGGCGGGGGAGCTGGTGCTGGGCCCGATCCGCGAGTCGGTCGCGCGGTACGCCATTCCGAGCGCCGCCCGTCAGCTGGCCGTGATGCCCGGGGCGCTCGGCGGCCGGGCCGAGGTGCTGGGCGCCCTCGCGCTGGTGCTGAGCGAGATGGGCGACTCGACGCTGCTGGAGGGCGCGCTGTCGGCGGGCACCCCGGCGCTCGCCTGAGCCACCGCCACCCCGTCCGGCGCCGAGCGCCGCCGTCGCCGTACGCCGGACCCCGGCCGCCCTGACAGCCTGCCATTCTTCCTGCCTCCGAGGACTTTTGCCGCGTCCTCGGGGCAATTGCGTTGCCCGTTCGGGCAACTCCGGGCTGTGTTCACTCAGATAACGAATGGCACCGTTGCCATCTCGTTAAGGATTTACTTCTTGACGCCATGACGGGGCCGGAGTTGACTTCACGCCACCTCGGCCGCAATGACGCGGCCTCGTCAGGGAGGTCACCCCCGTTATGAACGCAACGATGCGTCGCGTCGCCATTGCCACCGCCGTCGTATCGATGGCCGCCTCGCTCGCCGCCTGTGGTTCGGCGAAAGAAGCGGATGAGAAGGGCGACAAGAAGAAGAAGTCGGGCCCGCTGACCATCGGGCTCCTTCTGCCCGAGGACCAGACGGCGAGATACGAGAACTTCGACCGCCCGCTGATCAAGAAGAAGATCCTGGCCGACTGTGCCGACTGCGAGATCAAGTACGTCAACGCCAAGTCGGACCCGGCCGTACAGCAGCAGCAGGTCGACTCCATGATCACCAAAAAGGTCGACGTCATCATTCTGGACTCGGTGGACTCCAAGTCCATTTCCGGTTCGGTCAAGAAGGCCGCCGAGGCGCATATCCCGGTCGTCGCCTACGACCGGCTGGCCGAAGGGCCAGTGTCCGCGTACACGTCCTTCGACAACGAGACGGTCGGCAAGGTCCAGGGCAAGGCGCTGCTGGAGGCCCTGGGGAAGAAGGCCAAGGACGGCAAGGTCGTCATGCTCAACGGCTGGGAGGCCGACCCCAACGCCGCCATGTTCAAGAAGGGCGCGCTCTCGGTCCTCAAGGGCAAGGTGGACATCGCCAAGTCCTACGACATCGACCGCTGGCTGGCCGAGGAGGCCAACAAGGCCATGACGGGCGCCATTTCGTCCGTCGGCAAGAGCGACATCATCGGCGTCTACTCCGCCAACGACAGCATGGCGGGCGGCGCGATCACCGCGCTCAAGAGCGGCGGCGTCAAGCCGCTGCCCCCGGTCACCGGCCAGGACGCCGAACTCGCCGGTGTGCAGCGGGTGGTGAGCGGCGAGCAGTACATGAGCGTCTACAAGTCCTACGTGGAGGAGGCGACCGCGGCCGCGAAGATGGCCATCGCCCTCGGCCGCGGTGAGAAGGTCGCCGGGACCAGCACGGTCGACAGCCCGACCACCAAGGACATCCCGGCCACGCTCATCCCCCCGGTGTCGCTGACCAAGGACAAGATCAAGAGCACCGTCGTCAAGGACGGCCTGTACTCGGTCGGTCAGATCTGCACGGCGAAGCTGAAGGCCGCCTGCGCCGCGGCCGGGCTCAAGTAGCCCCCTGCCGGACCGGAGCGGGCCGCCGTGACCTCACCGGCGGCCCGCCCGCCGACCCCTCTCACATCCCCTCCGAGGGGAGAGTCCTCTCCCCTCCGTCACACAGCAGGGGCCGCCCCCTGCCCGGAACGGAGATGGCCATCGTGCCAAACGAACCCGTGTTGGCGTTGCGCGGGATCTCCAAGCGGTTCGGCGCCGTCCAGGCGCTCACCGACATCCACCTGGAGGTCCGCGCCGGTGAAGTGGTCGCCCTGGTGGGCGACAACGGCGCTGGGAAGTCGACCCTCGTCAAGGCGATCGCCGGAGTCGGCCCCGCCGACGAGGGCGTCCTCGCATGGCAGGGCAAGCCGGTCGAGGTCGCCCGCCCGCACGACGCCCAGGACCTGGGCATCGCGACGGTGTACCAGGACCTCGCCCTGTGCGACAACATCGACGTCGTCGGCAACCTCTTCCTCGGCCGCGAGATCCTGCGCGCCGGGGTGCTGGACGAGGTCGAGATGGAGCGCCGCGCCCGCGAACTGCTGAGCACCCTGTCGATCCGCATCCCCAGCGTGCGCATCCCGATCGCCTCGCTCTCCGGCGGCCAGCGGCAGACCGTCGCCATCGCCCGGTCGATGCTGGGCGAGCCCAAGCTGGTCATCCTGGACGAGCCGACCGCCGCCCTCGGCGTCGAGCAGACCGCGCAGGTCCTGGACCTGGTCGAGCGGCTGCGCGAGCGCGGGCTCGCCGTGATCCTCATCAGCCACAACATGGCCGACGTCAAGGCGGTCGCGGACCGGGTCGCGGTGCTGCGGCTGGGCCGCAACAACGGCATCTTCGACGTCCGCACCACCTCTCAAGAAGAGATCATTTCCGCCATCACCGGCGCCACGGACAACGCCGTGACCCGCCGCAAGGCGCGCAGCGGGGAGGCCGCCAAGTGAGCACCCGTCTCGACAAGACGAATGACGCCCATGGCGGGGAGGGGGCCGGCGGGGACGGCGGCAGCAACAAGGCCCCGGCCGGACCGGACGACGCCGGTCCGGTCGCCAAGGACGCCGTCACGGTGGTCGATCCGCGGCTGCTGGTGCGCCAGGAGGGCTTCAAGGGCTACCTCAACGAGTTCGTCCGCAAGATGCGCAGCGGCGACCTGGGCGCGGTCCCGGTGATCGTCGGTATCGCCGTCATCTGGGCGGTCTTCCAGTGGAAGGACAGCGCCTTCCTCTCGCCCAAGAACCTCTCCGACCTGTCGATCCTCATCGGCGGCACCGGCATGATCTCGGTCGGGATCGTCTTCGTGCTGCTGCTCGGCGAGATCGATCTGTCCGTCGGATCCGTCAGCGGTCTGGCCGCGGCCACCCTCGCGGTTCTCAACGTGCGCCACGGCGTGCCGGAGGGCGTCGCGGTGGTCGCGGCGCTGGCCGCCGGTGCCGCCCTGGGCGCGGTGCACGGCTTCTTCTTCGCCAGGATCGGCGTCCCGGCGTTCGTCGTCACCCTCGCCGGTCTGCTGGCCTGGAACGGGCTGATGCTCCAGGTGCTCGGCACCACCGGCACCATCGGCATCGACGACGACAGTTTCGTGCGCATGCTCACCGATCACTACTTCACGCAGCTCATCGCCGCCTACGGCGCGGCGACCGTCGCGGTGGCCGGTTTCTTTCTCGCCCAGTTCCTGGACAGCCGGCGCCGCAAGGCGGTCGGCATACCCTCCCGGCCGCTGAGCGAGATCCTGGTGCGCACCGCCGTGCTCGCGGTGATCGTCTACGCGGCGGCCTGGCGGCTCAACGAGTACATGGGCCTGCCGCTCGCCCTGGTGATCTTCGTGGTGGTGCTGGTCGCGCTCGACTTCGTGGTGCGCCGCACCCCGTACGGACGCAAGGTGATCGCGCTGGGCGGCAGTGTCGAGGCGGCCCGCCGCGCGGGCATCAACGTGGTTGCCGTGCGGATCTCGGTGTTCGCGCTGTCCGGGCTCATGGCCGCGTTCGGCGGTCTGATGATCGCGTCCCGGATCGGCTCCGCGAGCCAGCAGGCCGGTACCGGCAACCTGCTCATGGAGGCCATCGCGGCCGCGGTCATCGGCGGCACCAGCCTCTTCGGCGGGCGCGGCTCGGTGTGGTCGGCGATGCTCGGCATGCTGGTCATCGGGTCGATCTCGTCGGGGATGAACCTGCTGGGCGTCGCGAACTCCGTGCAGTACATGATCACCGGTGCGGTGCTGCTGGCCGCCGTGGTGATCGACTCGGTGTCGCGCAGAACACAGCGCTCGGCAGGGCGTGGGTGAGGAACCTCCTCCGCTTCGGGGACGTCTTCGGGGCCGGGGGGTCATGCCGACACCCCTCAACCGCCCCGGAGGCGAACCGGGCCCTCCCGTAGGGCAGCATTAGACTCTCGGGGGCTACCGGCAAGGCTCGATGGAGACGCTCGACAGCAAGGAGGCACGGGTGCTGCTGACCGGCATCAGGGGACCGCGCGATCTGGACCGGCTCGCCCCGGAGCAGCTGAACCAGCTGGCCGCGGAGATCCGCACCTTTCTCGTCGACGCCGTGTCCAAGACCGGCGGGCACCTCGGGCCCAACCTGGGCGTGGTCGAGCTGACCATCGCCCTGCACCGGGTCTTCGAGTCGCCGAAGGACAAGGTGCTGCTGGACACCGGGCACCAGTCCTACGTCCACAAGCTGCTCACCGGGCGCCAGGACTTCTCGCGGCTCAAGAAGAAGGGCGGGCTGTCGGGTTACCCGTCGCGCGCCGAGTCGGAGCACGACGTCATCGAGAACAGCCACGCCTCGGCCGTCCTCGGCTGGGCCGAGGGCATCGCCAAGGCGAACGAGCTCCAGGGCAAGCAGGACCACGTGGTCGCGGTCATCGGGGACGGCGCGCTGACCGGCGGAATGGCCTGGGAGGCGCTGAACAACATCGCCGCCGCGAAGAACCGCCCGCTCGTCATCGTCGTGAACGACAACGAGTGGTCGTACTCGCCGACCATCGGCGGTCTCGCGAACCATCTCGCCACCCTGCGCACCACCGACGGCTACGAGCGCTTCCTGGCCCGCGGCAAGGACCTGCTGGAGCGCACCCCGGTCGTCGGCCGCCCGCTGTACGAGACGCTGCACGGCGCGAAGAAGGGGCTGAAGGACTTCATCGCCCCGCAGGGCATGTTCGAGGACCTGGGGCTGAAGTACGTCGGCCCGATCGACGGCCATGACATCGAGGCGCTGGAGTCCGCGTTCCAGCGGGCGAAGCGTTTCGGCGGCCCGGTCATCGTGCACTGCCTCACCGAGAAGGGCCGCGGCTACACCCCGGCCGAGCAGGACGAGACCGACCGTTTCCACGGCATCGGCCCGATCCACCCCGACACCGGGCTGCCGATCTCGGCGGGCGGCGCGGACTGGACCTCGGTCTTCGGCGAGGAGATGGTCAAGCTCGGCGAGGAGCGGGAGGACATCGTCGCGATCACGGCGGCGATGCTGCACCCGGTGGGCCTCACCGAGTTCGCGAAGCGGTTCCCCGAGCGGGTCTACGACGTGGGCATCGCCGAGCAGC
Source organism: Streptomyces botrytidirepellens (assembly GCF_003721215.1). NCBI lineage: Bacteria > Bacillati > Actinomycetota > Actinomycetes > Kitasatosporales > Streptomycetaceae > Streptomyces > Streptomyces botrytidirepellens. The sequence goes on along the minus strand of NZ_RIBZ01000871.1, from coordinate 3,909 downwards.
ACGGCGCCGTGTCCGCGGCGGGGCTGGCCACCGGCGGGCTGCACCCGGTCTTCGCCGTCTACGCCACGTTCCTCAACCGCGCCTTCGACCAGGTGCTGATGGATGTGGCGCTGCACAAGTGCGGGGTCACCTTCGTCCTCGACCGCGCCGGGATCACCGGTTCGGACGGGCCGTCGCACAACGGCATGTGGGACATGTCGCTCCTCCAAGTCGTCCCCGGGCTGCGGATCGCCGCCCCGCGTGACGCGGGCCAGGTCCGTGCCCAGCTGCGGGAGGCCGTCGAGGTGGACGACGCCCCGACGGTGGTGCGGTACTCCAAGGGCGCGGTCGGCCCGGAGGTCGCCGCCGTCGGCCGGATCGGCGGCATGGACGTGCTGCGCGAGCCCGCGGCGAGCGCGGCGGACCACCCCGACGTGCTGCTCGTCTCGGTCGGCGCGCTGGCGCCGATGTGCCTGGAGATCGCGGACCTCCTGGACAAGCAGGGCATTTCGGCCACCGTGGTGGACCCGCGCTGGGTCAAGCCGGTGGACGAGGAGCTTCCCGCGCTCGCCGAGCGCCACCGCGTCGTCGTCACCGTCGAGGACAACAGCCGGGTCGGCGGTGTGGGCTCCGCCATCGCCCAGGCGCTGCGCGACACCGGCGTCGACATGCCGGTGCGCGACTTCGGCATCCCGCCGCGCTTCCTGGAGCACGCCTCCCGCAAGGAGGTCATGTCCGAGATCGGGCTGACCGCACCGGACATCGCCCGCCAGGTCACCGGCCTGGTGTCGCGGATCGGCGGCCGCTACGAGGAGTCGGCCGGCACGGAAGAGGCGGGCGTGGCGACGCGTCCGGCGACCGCCGAGCCGGTGCGCGACTGACGGTTTCGCTCCGAAGGCCCCGGCCCGGACCCGCGCGGTCCGGGCCGGGGCCGTTTCGTGCTCCGACCGGCCCAGCCCCGTCCCGCCTGCCCGCCCCCATCGGGTGAATCGGCGGGGCCGCCGAGTGTGCGCGCTCCGCTCCCGGGCGGTTGGCAGAACCATGACGCGCAGGGGCAGGCGTGGAGGTGTCACCGGTGAGCGATGAGGAACCAGGCGGCGGCGGAGGCCGGAGCGGCCCCCGGGGCAAGGCCCGGCCGGACTATCTGCGGACGAAGTCGATCGAGCAGTCCATCCAGGACACCGAGGAGCCCGAGCACGCCCTCACCCGGTCGCTGTCCGCCCTGGACCTCACGGTCTTCGGCGTCGGCGTCATCATCGGCACCGGCATCTTCGTGCTCACCGGGGCCGTCGCCAAGCAGCAGGCGGGCCCCGCGACCGCGCTGGCCTTCGTGGTCGCGGGCGTGGTGTGCGCGCTGGCCGCGCTGTGCTACGCCGAGTTCGCCTCGACCGTGCCGGTGGCCGGGTCGGCGTACACCTTCTCGTACGCCTCGCTCGGCGAGCTGCCCGCGTGGATCATCGGCTGGGACCTGGTCCTGGAGTTCGCGCTCGGCACCGCCGTGGTCGCGGTCGGCTGGGCGGGCTACGTACGCTCCCTCCTGGACAACGCCGGGTGGCGGCTGCCCGCCGTGCTCTCCGGCCCCGACGAGGCGAGCGGCTTCACCTTCGACCTGCTGGCCGCCCTCCTGGTGCTGGTGCTGACCGCGATCCTGGTCCTCGGCATGAAGCTGTCCGCGCGCGTCACCTCCGTCGTGGTCGCGGTGAAGGTGACCGTCGTGCTGCTCGTCATCATCGCGGGCTCCTTCTTCATCGACCCGGACAACTACCGCCCCTTCATCCCCGAGGCCCAGGGCACGCTGTCCGCCTCCGGGCTGAAGGCGCCGCTGATCCAGCTGATGGCCGGGTACCAGCCCACGACCTTCGGCGTCGCCGGGATCTTCACCGCCGCCGCCGTGGTCTTCTTCGCGTTCATCGGCTTCGACGTCGTGGCCACCGCGGCGGAGGAGACCAAGAACCCGCAGCACGACATGCCGCGCGGCATCCTCGGCTCGCTCTTCATCTGCACCACGCTCTACGTCGCGGTGTCCATCGTCGTCACCGGCATGCAGAAGTACACCCGGCTGACGGTCGACGCCCCGCTCGCCGACGCCTTCAAGGCGACCGGGCACCCCTTCTACGCGGGCCTCATCAGCTTCGGCGCGGCGGTCGGCCTCACCACCGTGTGCATGATCCTGCTGCTCGGCCAGACCCGGGTCTTCTTCGCGATGAGCCGCGACGGGCTGCTGCCCCGGGTCTTCGCCAAGGTGCATCCGCGGTACGGCACCCCGTACCGCTCGACGATCCTGCTGGGCGTCCTCATCGCCGTGGTCGCCGGGTTCACCAGCATCAAGGAGCTGGCGGCCCTGGTGAACATCGGCACCCTCTTCGCGTTCGTCGTCGTCGCGCTCGGCGTCGTCGTCCTCCGCCGCACCCGCCCCGACCTGCCCCGCGCCTTCCGTACGCCCTGGGTGCCGGTGCTGCCCGCCGCGTCCGTGGCGGCGTCGGTGTGGCTGATGCTCAATCTGCCCGCGGAGACCTGGCTGCGGTTCGCGGTGTGGATGGTGCTGGGCGCCGTCCTCTACGTCCTCTACGGGCGCAGGCACAGCCGGGTGACCGAGGCGGGCACGCGCCGCTGACGCCGGCTCTCCTCCCCGGGCGGCGCGCCTACCCCCGGACGGCGCGGGGGCCCACGACCTCCGCGCCCAGCGCCGTCACCCGCTCCCGCAGCTCCCGGTCGGCGGTGACGACCAGGCAGGGCCGCTCCGGCTCGCGCGCGGCCACCAGAGCCACGATCAGGTCGTCCGCGCTCCCCGGCGCGGCCTCCACCCGTACGCCCTCCACCGGCTCCACCCCGCGCGCCGCGCCCTCCACCACCAGGACGATGTCCAGCGGCGGTTGACGGGCCCAGTCGGGGACGTCCGCGCGCTCCGGGACGCCGCTCACCGCGACCGCGCCGAGCCGGTCGCGCAGCCGCTCGGCGGCCCCGTGCCGGTCGCGCCACCAGCCGTCCGGCACCGAGCCGACCACGTTCGCTGCGTCCACGACGACAAGCCCGACGAGACCACTCATAGACCAGGCAAAATACTATGGGCGACGGGGATCAGGAAGATCGACGCGGGAAGGTTGGCGGCGGGCCATGGTGTTGCGGTTGCTCCGCGGCAAGGACGGCAGGCTCACGGCCTACGCACCGGTGGCGGGCGGTGTCGCCCGCTGGACCGAGGAGCGTCCCGGCGGACCGGACTGGACGGGCCCCTGGCTGATCGAGGTGCCCGGGCTCGTCCGGCTGACGGTCGCTCAGGGGGCCGACGGCTACGTCCACCTCGTGGGGCTCCGGCGCAGGGAGGGCAAGGACGGGCCACAGGTCGACCTCGTCCACGCCACCCAGTTCCAGACCGGCCGTGCGCTCACCGCATGGCACTCCCTGGGCACCCCGCACCCCAAGGACCGCGCCAAGGCGCAGCGGATCGGGGCACCGGCCGCGGCGGTGGACTCCACGGGCGCCCTGCGCGTCTTGGTCCGCAACGCCGGGGGCGGGGTCAGCGCGCGGCGGCAGGACCCCAAGAAGGGGACGTGGGAGCGCTGGACCGACTGGAAGGGCACGGACGTGCTGGACGGACTGTCGGCGGCCGTGACCGCCGACGGCCGCCTCGAACTGCTCGCACCGGCCGGGAAGGGCGCTGCGCTGCGCTGGTACCAGCCCACGCCCGGCGCCGCCCCGAAGCGGGGCGAGGACGTCCCCGCCGATGCCCGGCCGGATTCGGCGTCCGCGGTGGAGAGCAGCCCCGGCACCGTCACCCACTACTGGCGGGACGCGAGCAGCGGTGAGGTCCTGGCCTGGCGGCCCGACGCCCCGGCCCCGGCGCCGCTGGGCGGGGCGTCGGGCACCGGTCCGGTCGCGGCGCTGCGTGCCCCGGTGGACGGCCACGACTGCGTCGTCCTGGCGCACCGCGAC
>NZ_RIBZ01000866.1:0-28535 GCF_003721215.1 Streptomyces botrytidirepellens | reverse complement strand
CGCGTCCAGCAGCGCGACCCGGGCGCCGTGGGCCGCCGCGGCGGTGGCCGCGGACAGCCCGGCGGGCCCGGCGCCGAGCACCGCGATGTCGTACGGGACGTTCGCCGGTTCAGCAGTCTCAGCAGGCGAGGTGGGCACGGCCCGCTCCCTCCTGGGTCTCCACCACGTCCCCGGGGGCGGCCTCGACCAGGCACGCGCGGCGGTTCGGACGCCCGTTGACGGTCACCAGGCAGTCGAAGCACACGCCGATGCCGCAGAACATCCCGCGCGGGCTGCCGCCTTCGCGGGTGCGGCGCCAGGAGCGCTGCCCGTCGGCGATGAGCGCGGCCGCGATGCTCTGGCCGGGCTCGGCCGCGATGGTCCGGCCGTCGAAGCGGAAGGTGAACGGGGTCCGGTTCATGCGGCGGCCTCCGCGAATCGCTGCGGGCGAAACGGAGTGAGGGGCAGATCCGGTGCCCGGTCGGTGAGCAGTTGGGCGACCAGATGGCCGGTGGCGGGGGCCAGGCCGATCCCGGCGCCCTCGTGGCCGCAGGCGTGGACGAGGCCCGGGGTCCGGGGGTCGGGCCCGATCACCGGCAGATGGTCGGGGCAGTAGGGGCGGAAGCCCAGATAGCCGCGGAGCAGCGCCACGTCGGAGAGGAACGGGAAGAGACCGATGGCCTGGTCCGCGAGCTTCCGCAGCACGGGCAGCGCCACCGTGCGGTCGAATCCCACGCGCTCCCGGCTGGCGCCGATCAGGACGGTGCCCGCCCGGGTGCCCTCGACCACCACCGAGGTCTCCAGACCGGCGTCGTCGCTGGCGACGTTGGCCACGTACTCGGCGGTGTACACCTTGTGCCGTACGACGCGCGGCAGCGGCTCGGTGACCAGGATGAACCCCTTGCGGGGTAACACCGGCACCGGTGCCCCGGCGAGGTCGGCGAGCCGCCCGGCCCAGGTGCCCGCGGCGTTGACGACCCATCGGGCGGGCAGGGCGGGCAGGGTGGCCGAGTCGGTGCGCACCCCGGTGACGGCTCCCTGCCGGTCCCGGAGGAAGCCGGTCACGTTCACCCCGGTGTGGACGGTCGCGCCCCGGGCGCGGGCGTGGCGCAGCAGGTGTGCGGCGGCCAGTACGGGCTGGACCTGCGCGTCCTGTGGGTAGTGGGCACCGCCCGCCACCTCGCGGGTCAGGTTCGGCTCCAGCTCGGCCAGTTCGTCCGGGCCGACATCCACCGCCTCCACCCCGGCCGCGCGCTGCTGGGCAGTGAGCCGCCGGAGCCCCGCCGCAGTGGCGTCCGAACCGGCCACCACCACGCCGCCCTTGGCGTGGTATTCCACGGCGGCGGCGCCGAGATCGTCCCGGATTTCCCGCCACAGCCGGGAGGACAGCAGCGCCAGGTCCAGTTCGGGTCCGGTCTCCTTGTCGGACACCAGGATGTTGCCCTCGCACGCACCGGTGGTCCCGCCGCCGATCGCGCCGCGCTCCACCACGGTCACGCGCAACCCCGCTGACGTGCAGTAATACGCGCAGGCCGCGCCGATGATGCCCGCCCCGATGACGAGCACATCCGGGGGACGGGGAATGCCGGGTCGGGAACTCGTACCGGTCATGGTCGGTAGCATGTCATATTGCACTATCCCTGGCCAGGGTGCGGCGACGGCCTATGGCTAGAATTCGCCGCCACGGCACCTATCGAGGGAGGAGTGCACGTGGCTACGGGGGGATGGCAGCCGCCGAACAATCCTGGTCAGGGAGGCGGGCCATGGGGTCCGCCGCCCACACCCGATCCGTACGGGCCGCCGCCGCAGAATCCGTACTACGGGCCGCCGCCGCCGAACCCCTACGGACCGCCGCCGCCCGCCCCGTACGGTGTGCCTCCGCAGCCGCCCGGCCCGTATGTCCCGGCCCCGGCGCGCCGCCGTCGGTGGTGGCTGCTCTCGCCGCTCATCCCGCTGGTCCGTTCGGCGAACCGCGTGGCGAAGCGGCTGTTCGACAAGGAGGGTGGCGGGCGGGTCCGGGACCATCTGGTGGACCGGGTCCAGCTCACCCGCTCCGTTCTCGGTATCGTCGCGACCCTGGCGCTCGTCTACATGTACGGGGCGGACGGCGGCTGGAGCGGTGCGGCGACCGACGGTGCCGCCAATCTCTTCGCGACCCCGCTCCTGCTCCTCCTCACCGGACCGCTGGTCGTGTTCGGCTTCATCCTCTACGCGCCCCCGCACCGGCGCCCGGAGCTGCGCTCCCGGCTGAGCGGCCCGCTCAAGACGGTGGGCTGGTATGTGCTGATCCTGGCGGCCTTCGGTGCCTTCATCTATGTGGTGGGCCAGACGACGCTGCTGCACGGGCTGCACGGCGTGATGCTGTTCGTGGTCGGCCTGCCGCTGATGGTGGGTCTGCCGTGGACGCTGGTGTTCCTCGTCCTGTCCTCCGCGTACGTCGCGCGCAGCGCCTTCAACACCGCCTATGTGCACGCCGCGCTGCCGCCCGTGCTCACCGGGGTGCTGGTGTGGCTGATCGCGGGCTTCAACCTGCTGTCGGACGGGCTGCCCAACGGGCCGCTGCCCGCCCAGCTGTGCGCCGCGTTCGGCGGTCCGCTGTCGGTGACCGCGCTGTCGCTGTGGGAGCTGCGGCGGCTGCGTACGCACCACGGCGTGACCATTCGCGGCTGAGCCACCGTCAGGGCAGGAAGTCTCAGGAGGGTTCCGGCGGCCAGACGCCCGGGGCCAGCACGCCGAGCACATAGGCCCGGGCCACCAGCTCCGCGCGGTTGCCGACGCCCCAGCGGCGGGAGAGCCGGGTGAGGTGGTAGTTGACGCCGTCCACGGTGAGCCCGGTCTGCCGGGCCATCTGGGCGGTGGTGTGGCCGCCCGCCGCGAGCGCAAGGATCCGGGCCTCGATGGGGGCGGCCTGCTCCGTCTCGCCGGGGGCCGGGTCCGCCGTGCCACCGCTCCGCGGCCGGGGTTCCTCGCCGAGCACCCGCAGCAGCACCAGCAGCCACATCGGGCTGTCGGTGTCGCTCACGGTGTCCGCGGTCAGTTCGCCGTACCGCCGCGCCCCGTCCGGCGACTGCCACCGCACCTCGATCGGATAGCGGGAGCGGCGGCCGAGCCGGACCGCCTCGACGATGCGGTACACTTGGGCGGCCGCGTTGGGGTGGAACAGCTCCAGCACGTTGCGCCCCGCCAGTTGCCCGGGGGTGGTGCCCCACTCGGCCGCCATCGCCGGGTTGGCCATCAGGACCTCGCCGTCCGTGCGGCACACCGCGCACGGCACCGGGACCCGGTCGAAGAGCAGCAGCGAGCGGTTGCGCCAGACGACCCAGTCCTCACCGCCGAGGATCTTCCTGGCCTCTTCCGGCACCTCGGGCTCGTCCATGCCGGACCTCGCTCTCGTACGTCACTCCTCTTGACACCGCGAACGGCGCGTGCGCAAGTCGATCACACCACCCGGCACTACAAAATCATGTAGTGCGACGGGCGGGCGGGCCGGGTCGGCGGGGCGACGCTGGAGACATCCCCTCGCATGGAAGGCATCGCACCGTCATGACCGAAACCCCCCTCCTTCCGGCCGGGACCGCCGAGGGCGGCAGCTCCGACGGCGTCCCGCTCGTCGACATCTCCGAGCAGACGAACAACACCCCGATCCAGCAGGCCATGGAGCTGACGCGGCGCCATGGCCCGGTGCTGCGGCGGCGGCTGCACGGCACCGACATGCTGTTCGTCAGCGACCCCGACCTGGTGGCGGAACTCTGTGACGACCAGCGGTTCGCCAAGTTCGTCAACCAGTCGCTGGAGAACGTCCGGGAGTTCACCCACGACGGGCTGTTCACCGCGTACAACGACGAGCCGAACTGGGCGAAGGCGCATGACATCCTGATGCCCGCCTTCGCGCTCGGCTCGATGCGCACGTACCACCCGGTGATGCTCCAGGTGGCGCGGCGGGTCATCGACGCGTGGGACGCCCGTGCGGCGGGCGGTGAGCCGGTCGCGGTGACGGACGACATGACGCGGATGACGCTGGACACCATCGGGCTGGCCGGGTTCGGCTACGACTTCGGCTCGTTCGACCGCGCGGAGCCGCATCCGTTCGTCAGCGCCATGGTGCGCTGCCTGGAGTGGAGCATGCGCAAGGTGGCGCGCCGCCCGGATGTGGACTACAGCGAGCAGGACGAGGCGTTCCGCGCCGATACGGCGTACCTCACGTCCGTCGTCGACGAGGTGATCCAGGCCCGGGTCGCCGCGGGCGAGTCGGGCACCGACGATCTGCTGGGGCTGATGCTGGGTGCCACGCATCCGTCCGACGGCACCCCGCTGGACCACGCCAACATCCGGGACCAGGTGATCACCTTCCTGATCGCGGGTCACGAGACCACCTCGGGCGCACTGTCCTTCGCCCTGCACTACCTCGCCAAGAACCCGGGCGAACTGCGCCGGGTGCAGCGGGAGGCGGACGCCCTGTTCGGCGCCGACGCGGACCCGGAGCCGACGTTCGAGCAGGTGGGGCTGTTGCGCTACACCCGCCAGGTGCTGAACGAGGCGCTGCGGCTGTGGCCGACCGCGGCGGCGTTCTCCCGGCAGGCGCGCGAGGACACCATGCTCGGCGGGCGCATTCCGATGCGGGCCGGACAGCCCGCCATCGTGCTCACCCCGATGCTGCACCGCGCCGCGGTGTGGGGCGACAACCCGGAGCTGTTCGACCCCTCGCGCTTCGACCCGGAGGCCGAGGCGGCGCGCCCGGTGCACGCGTACAAGCCGTTCGGCACCGGTGAACGGGCCTGCATCGGGCGGCAGTTCGCGCTGCACGAGGCCACCATGCTGCTCGCGATGCTGGTGCACCGCTACCGGCTGATCGACCACGCGGACTACCGGCTCCACGTCAAGGAGTCGCTCACCCTCAAGCCCGAGGGCCTCACCCTGCGGCTGATCCCCCGCACCCCGCAGGAGCGGGCGGTGGCGGCGGCCGCGGTGGCGACAGGCGCGCCCGTACGGGACGCCTCGCTGCCGAGCCGGGTGCGCCAGGACACCGGTGCCCTGCTGCTGTACGGCACCAACTTCGGCACCTGCCGCTCGTTCGCGGAGGATCTGGCCGCCGACGCGGACGGCCTGGGCTGCGCCACCGAGGTCGCCCCGCTCGACGCCTACGCGGGCGGGCTGCCCACCGACCGCCCGGTGGTCATCACCGCCGCCTCCTACAACGGGCAGCCCACCGATGACGCCGCCGCCTTCCTGGCCTGGCTGGAGACCGCCGAACCGGGCGCGGCGGACGGCGTCGCGTACGCGGTGCTCGGCGTCGGCGACCGCAACTGGGCCGCCACCTACCAGCGCGTGCCGACCCTGATCGACGAGCGGCTGGCCGCCCTCGGTGCCACCCGGCTCATCGACCGGGCCGCGGCCGACGCCTCGGGCGATCTCAGCGGCACGGTGCGGGACTTCGCCGAGCGGCTGCGCACCGCCCTGCTGGAGCGCCACGGCGACCCGGCCACCGCGGGAGCGGCCCCGGCCGCCGACGCGGCGGACGACGGCCCGGCGTACACCGTCACCGAGGTCACCGGCGGGCCGCTGGACGGTCTGGCGCGGCAGCACGGCATGGTGGCGATGGAGGTCACCGAGACGGGCAGCCTGAGCGATCCGTCGTACGCGCGCGTCAAGCGGTTCGTGCGGCTGGCCCTGCCCGAGGGGGTCGCGTACCGCACCGCCGACCACCTCACCGTGCTCCCGGCCAACGACCCGGAGCTGGTGACGCGGGCCGCCAAGCTGCTGCACGCCGACCCGGAGACCGTGCTCAGCATCGTGCCCGCCCGCCCGGCCCGCCGCGGCGGTCTGGCCGTGGACCGGCCGGTCAGCGTGCGGGAGCTGCTGACGCACCACGTGGAGCTGAACCACCGCCCGAACGCCGAGCAACTGGCCCTGCTCGCCGAGCTGAACCCCTGCCCGCCGGAGAAGGCGGCGCTCGCCGCGCAGGCCCCCGGTGAGCGCACCCTGCTGGACCTGATCGAGGCCAACCCGGCGCTGCGCGAGACGCTGACCTGGCCGGTGCTGCTGGAGCTGCTGCCGCCGCTGCGGCCGCGCCACTACTCGATCTCGTCCTCCCCAGCCGTCTCACCGCGCCACGTCGATCTGATGGTGTCGCTGCTGCGCGACGAGACGAGCGGCTTCCAGGGCACCGGCTCCGGCCATCTGAACGCGGTGCGGCCCGGGGACACCGTGCTCGCCCGGGTGCAGCCCTGCCGGGACGCGTTCCGCATCGGCCACGCGCCGGACCGGCCGGTCATCATGGTGTCCGCCGGTACCGGGCTCGCCCCCTTCCGCGGCACCGTCGCCGACCGCCGGGCGCTCGTGGAGTCCGGCACACCGCTCGCCCCGGCGCTGTGCTACTTCGGCTGCGACGCGCCGGACGCCGACTATCTGCACGGCGAGGAACTGCGCGCCGCCGAGGCGGTCGGCGCGGTGTCCATGCGCCCGGCGTTCAGCCAGGCCCCGATCGACGGCCACCACTTCGTCCAGCACCGCATCGCCGCCGACGCCGCGGAGATCTGGCAGCTGCTGGCGGAGGGCGCCGCCGTGTACGTGTGCGGCGACGGCGCCCGGATGGCCCCCGGGGTGCGGGAGGCCTTCCGGTCGGTGTACGCGGCCCACACCCCCGGCGCCGACGACGCGGCGGCGCAGCGGTGGCTGGACGCCCTGATGGCCGAGGGCCGCTACGTGGAGGACGTCTACGCCGGGTGACCTGGGCTCGGTTCAGTCGCCGGTGGGGCGGGCGCGCACATGCATGCGCTCGCCCTGGGCGCCGAAGAGGCTGAGGAACTCGACGGGCTGTGCGCTCGCGCTGGCGAAGCCGTGGGGCGTACGGGTGTCGAACTCGGCGGCCTCGCCCGAGGTGAGGATGAGATCGTGCTCGCCGAGGGCGAGGTGCAGCCTGCCGGAGAGGATGTACAGCCACTCGTACCCCTCGTGCACCGCCTGCGAAGGCCGGACGTCGGCGCCCGTCTTCCGGCCGGGCAGGATCTGCTTGTAGGCGTGCAGCCCGCCGAGGTAGCGGGTCAGCGGCACGAACGTCTGCCCGTGCCGGGTGAAGGGGCGGGGATGGACGCGGGGGTCGCCGGTGGGCGGCGCGCCGACCAGCTCGTCCAGCTGGACGCCGTAGGCCTTGGCCAGGGGCAGCAGCAGTTCCAGGGTGGGCTTGCGCTGCCCCGACTCCAGCCGTGAAAGGGTGGAGAGCGAGATCCCGGTGGTCTCGCTCAGCTGGGCCAGGGTGGATCCGCGCTCCCGCCGCAACGCCCGCAGCCGCGGGCCGACGGCGTTCAGCACCTCGGGAATGTCGTCGTCTGCCATCCCCCCATTTGCCGGTACGGCAAGAAGTTTTGTCAAATCTCCATGATCAGCTGATCACCAGGTGACGGGCAGCTCATGGGCCCCGTAGATGACCATGTCGCTGCGCATCCGCACCTCCTCCGGCGCCACCGCGAGCGCGAGGTCCGGGAACCGGCCGAGCAGTCCGCGGTAGCCCGCCGCCAGCTCGATCCTGGCGAGGTTCGCGCCGAGGCACTGGTGGATGCCGTACCCGAACGCGAGGTGGCTGCTGCGGGGGCGGCCGACGTCGAGCGTGTGGGGCTCGTCCACCAGTGCGGGGTCCCGGTTCACGGCCGGGACCGAGACCGCCACGCTCTGGCCGGCCGTGACGGTGACGCCGCCGATCTCGACGTCCTCCAGCGCGATCCGGACCGGGAAGGCGTTGACGATGCTCAGGTAGCGCAGCAACTCCTCGACAGCGCCGGGCACCAGCGCGTCGTCCTCGCGCAGCCGCCGCATCTGCTCCGGGTTCTGGAGCAGGACGAAGGTGCCGAGGCTGAGCATGTTGGTGGTGGTCTCGTGGCCGGCGATCAGCAGCAGCGCGGCCATGTTGTTGATCTCGACGTCGGACAGCTCGCCGACGGAGGTGAGGTACGAGATCAGATCGTCCTGGGGGGCGCGCCGCTTGGCGGCGGTCAGCTCGCCGATGAAGTCGGTGATCGTCCGCATCCCCTGGTCGAACTGGCCGCCCGACTGGTCCTGGACCAGGACCTGCGCGCTGGCCCGCTGGAAGGTCTCGCGCTCCGCGTAGGGCACGCCGAGCATTTCGCAGATCACCAGCGAGGGGACCGGCAGCGCGAAGTGCTCCACCAGGTCGGCCGGTTTCCCCGCGGCCTGGAGGGCGTCCAGGCAGTCGGTGACGATGCCGTCGATGCGGGGTTCGAGGGCGCGCATGCGCCGTACGGTGAAGTAGCGGGTGAGTAACCCGCGATAGTGGCCGTGTTCGGGGGCGTCCATGCTCAGGAACGACCCCGGCCCGTTGCCGCGGTTCTCCCGGACGTTCTGCGAGACGGGCCGCACGGTGTCGTCGCCGCGCCACCGCTCGGCGCTGAAACGCGGATCCCGCAGCACCTCCCGGGCCTCGTGGTATCCGGTGACCAGCCATCCCGTACTGCCGCCGACGAACCGGAGCGGGCTGATGGCGGGGCCGGTGATCAGTGCGGGCGCGGGGTCGACGTAGTTGGCGCGCTGCCTGGGGTACGGCGGGGCCTGGTGGGCCTGGTGGGCCTGGTGGGGAGCGGACGACGGGGCACTCACGATGGTCCTCCTCGGCAGCAGCCTGCGGACTCTTCCGGGGAACGCCGTTCGGTCCCCCGGGCACCATGCCCGAGGTGCGAACTGGATCACAAGGGTGCCGCCCGGCGCGCTGGGCAGCAGTAGTGTCGCGAGCAGGCTGTGTTCGTACCGGGCAGTAGGACGGGCAGTAGGAAGGGAAAGCACATGTTCCGCAAGGTGCTGGTCGCCAACCGAGGAGAGATCGCCATTCGGGCGTTCCGCGCCGGCTATGAGCTGGGAGCGAGGACCGTCGCGGTGTTCCCCCACGAGGACCGCAACTCGCTGCACCGACTGAAGGCCGATGAGGCGTACGAGATCGGCGAGCCGGGCCATCCGGTGCGGGCCTATCTGTCCGTCGAGGAGATCGTCGCCGCGGCGCGGCAGGCCGGGGCCGACGCGGTGTACCCCGGATACGGCTTCCTGTCCGAGAACCCCGACCTCGCGCGGGCGTGCGAGGATGCGGGGATCACATTCATCGGCCCGAGCGCGGAGACGCTGGAGCTGACCGGCAACAAGGCGCGGGCGGTGGCCGCGGCCCGGGCCGCGGGGGTGCCGGTGCTCGGCTCCTCGGAGCCCTCCTCGGACGTGGACGAGCTGGTACGGGCGGCAGAGGAGCTGGGCTTTCCGGTGTTCGTCAAGGCCGTCGCGGGCGGTGGCGGGCGCGGGATGCGGCGGGTCGAGGAGCCCCGGCTGCTGCGCGAGTCGATCGAGGCGGCGGCCCGCGAGGCGGAGTCGGCGTTCGGCGATCCGACGGTCTTCCTGGAGAAGGCGGTCGTCGAGCCCCGCCACATCGAGGTGCAGATCCTCGCCGATGCCGAGGGCAATGTCATGCACCTGTTCGAGCGGGACTGTTCGGTGCAGCGCCGCCACCAGAAGGTCATCGAGATGGCGCCCGCGCCCCACCTCGGCGCAGAGCTGCGCGAGCGGATCTGCGGGGACGCGGTGAAGTTCGCCCGGCAGATCGGCTACCGCAACGCGGGCACGGTGGAATTCCTGCTGGACCGCGAGGGCAACCACGTCTTCATCGAGATGAACCCGCGGATCCAGGTCGAGCACACGGTGACCGAGGAGATCACCGATGTCGACCTCGTCCAGTCGCAGATGCGGATCGCGAGCGGGGAGACCCTGCGCGACCTCGGTCTGTCGCAGGACACCGTCTATCTGCGCGGCGCCGCGCTCCAGTGCCGGATCACCACCGAGGACCCGGCCAACGGCTTCCGCCCGGACATCGGCATGATCAGCGCCTACCGCTCGCCGGGCGGCTCGGGCATCCGCCTCGACGGCGGCACCACCCACGCCGGTGCCGAGATCAGCGCCCACTTCGACTCGATGCTGGTGAAGCTGACCTGCCGGGGCCGCGACTTCGAGCACGCCATCGGGCGGGCCCGGCGCGCGGTGGCCGAGTTCCGTATCCGCGGGGTGTCCACCAACGTTCCGTTCCTCCAGGCCGTGCTGGACGATCCGGACTTCCGGGCCGGGCACGTCACCACGTCGTTCATCGAGGAGCGGCCGCATCTGCTGACCGCGCGGCACTCCGCCGACCGCGGCACCAAGCTGCTCACCTATCTCGCCGACATCACGGTCAACAAGCCGCACGGCCCCCGGCCCCAGCTGATCGACGCGGCCGGGAAGCTGCCGGAGGTACCGGACGGGGCGCCGCCCGCCGGGTCCAAGCAGACCCTCACCGAGCTGGGCCCGGAGGGCTTCGCCCGGTGGCTGCGCGAGTCGCCGCGGATCGGGGTCACCGACACCACGTTCCGGGACGCGCACCAGTCGCTGCTGGCCACCCGCGTGCGCACCAAGGACCTCCTCGCCGTGGCCCCGGCGGTGGCGCACACCGTGCCGCAGCTGCTGTCGCTGGAGTGCTGGGGCGGCGCCACCTACGACGTGGCGCTGCGGTTCCTCGCCGAGGACCCCTGGGAACGGCTGGCGGCGCTGCGCGAGGCGGTGCCCAACATCTGCCTCCAGATGCTGCTGCGCGGCCGCAACACCGTCGGGTACACCCCGTACCCGACCGAGGTGACCGACGCCTTCGTCCACGAGGCCGCCGCCACCGGCATCGACATCTTCCGCATCTTCGACGCGCTCAACGACGTCGGGCAGATGCGGCCCGCCATCGAGGCGGTGCGGAACACCGGCACCGCGGTCGCCGAGGTGGCGCTGTGCTACACCAGCGACCTGTCCGACCCGTCGGAGACGCTGTACACCCTGGACTACTACCTGCGGCTCGCCGAGCAGATCGTGGACGCGGGCGCGCATGTGCTGGCCATCAAGGACATGGCGGGGCTGCTGCGCGCCCCGGCCGCCGCGAAGCTGGTGTCCGCGCTGCGCCGGGAGTTCGACCTGCCGGTGCACATCCACACCCATGACACCGCGGGCGGACAGCTCGCCACCTACCTGGCCGCGATCCAGGCCGGTGCGGACGCGGTGGACGGGGCGGTGGCGTCCATGGCGGGCACCACCTCACAGCCCTCGCTGTCGGCGATCGTGGCCGCCACCGACCACTCCGAGCGGCCCACCGGCCTCGACCTGGAGGCGATCGGCGGGCTGGAGCCGTACTGGGAGAGCGTGCGCAAGATCTACGCACCGTTCGAGGCGGGCCTCGCCTCGCCGACCGGGCGGGTGTACCACCACGAGATCCCCGGCGGCCAGCTGTCCAACCTGCGCACCCAGGCCATCGCGCTCGGCCTCGGCGACCGCTTCGAGGACATCGAGGCCATGTACGCCGCCGCCGACCGCATGCTCGGCCACCTGGTGAAGGTCACCCCGTCCTCGAAGGTCGTCGGCGACCTCGCGCTGCACCTGGTGGGCGCCGGGGTGTCGCCGGAGGACTTCAAGGCCGAGCCCAACAAGTTCGACATCCCGGACTCGGTGATCGGCTTCCTGCGCGGCGAGCTGGGCAGCCCGCCCGGTGGCTGGCCGGAGCCCTTCCGCACCAAGGCGCTGGAGGGCCGCGCGGAGGCCAAGCCCACGACGGAGGAGCTGTCCGCCGAGGACCGGCGGCACCTCGCCGACGACCGCCGCCGGACCCTGAACCGGCTGCTGTTCCCCGGCCCGACGAAGGAGTTCGAGACCCACCGGGAGACGTTCGGCGACACCAGCGTGCTGGACAGCAAGGACTTCTTCTACGGGATCCGCCCGGGGAAGGAGTACACGGTGGACCTGGAGCCCGGGGTGCGGCTGCTCATCGAGCTGGAGGCCATCGGCGAGGCCGACGAGCGCGGCATGCGTACGGTGATGTCCACCCTGAACGGCCAGCTGCGCCCGATCCAGGTCCGGGACACCTCGGCGGCCTCCGACATCCCGGCCACCGAGAAGGCCGACAAGAGCAACCCGGGCCATGTGGCCGCGCCGTTCGCCGGGGTGGTGACGCTGACCGTCGCCGAGGGCGACCAGGTCGAGGCGGGTGCCACCGTGGCGACCATCGAGGCGATGAAGATGGAGGCCACCATCGCCGCGCCGAAGGCCGGCCGGGTCTCCCGGGTGGCCATCAACAGCATCCAGCAGGTGGAGGGCGGTGACCTGCTGGTCGACCTCGGCTGAGGCACAGCCTCACGGCCCCGGTCCGGTGGAAGATTCAGACCACCGGACCGGGGCCTTGCCAATACTTCGGCAACCGTTGACAAGGTTGCGCAACGGTGAACACCATGCACTATGTCGTTCACTCGCACCCTTTCCTCGCACCGGTAGCGGGCCGCCATGGCCCCCACCCTCACCGACGTCGCCAAGAGCGCCAATGTGGCGCTGTCCACGGCCTCCCGGGCGTTCAGCAACCCGGACCGGCTGGGACCGCAGACCTTGCGCAAGATCCTGGCCGTTGCCCAAGAACTGGGATACGAGCCACCGGTGGCCGCCCGCGCCGCCGAGACCCCCGCCGACACGGAGACCGCCACGATCGCCGTCGTCGTCCCCGACATCGCCAACCCCGTGTTCGGGGCCTTCGTGAAGGCCGCCCAGGGCGAGGGCTGGCGCCGTCGGCAGACCGTCGTGCTCGCCGACACCGACCTGAGCCCGGACCGGGAGCGCGAGGTGATCGCGCACATGACCGGGCAGGCGGACGGGCTCATCGTGTGCTCGCCCCGGCTGGA
Source organism: Streptomyces botrytidirepellens (assembly GCF_003721215.1). Lineage (NCBI taxonomy): Bacteria > Bacillati > Actinomycetota > Actinomycetes > Kitasatosporales > Streptomycetaceae > Streptomyces > Streptomyces botrytidirepellens. The sequence continues at coordinate 15,843 of NZ_RIBZ01000866.1, read as the reverse complement.
GGCGGACGAGGTCCTGGACCTGTGCGGACGGACGCCCGCCGTGCTGGTCAACCGGGAGACGGCCGGCGCCGACTGTGTGATCGCCGACGCCGCCCACGGGATGCGCCAGGCCGTGGAATACCTGGCCGCGCTCGGCCATCGGCGGATCGCCTACGTCCAGGGCATGCAGCGCTCGTGGTCCAACGCGCACCGGGTCGCGCTGATCCGCGCCGAGACCGAACGGGTCGGGCTGGAGCTGGAGTTGCTGGGCTGGCAGTCGGAGACGGTGGCGGGCGGCACGGCCGCCGCGGCGAGCGTCATGGCCTCGGGAGCGTCCGCCGTGATCGCGCACAACGATCTGATGGCCCTGGGCGTCATCTCCGGCGCCCGGGCGCTGGGGCTGAGCGTTCCCGAGCGGCTGAGCGTCATCGGCGTCGACGACATCCCCTTCGCCGAAGTGGCGCAGCCCTCCCTGACCAGCATCGCGGTGCCGATGGCCCGGGCCGGGGCGCTCAGCCACGAGCTGCTCGGGCAGGTCCTCGGCGGCGAGCGGCAGATGCCCCGCACCCTGCGGCTGCCCACCCAGCTCATCGTGCGCGGGTCCACCGGCCCGGCGCCGCACTCCGTCCAGGCAGGGGCCGCGGTGGCGGCGGAAAAGGACACGCCGTGACCCCCGACCCCCTGACCGTGGTGGTCGCCGACCCCAATCTGCGTCCGCTGCGCGCCGAGTTCGAGGCCGCCCTTCCGGCGGGTACGGTCGTCAGCTGGCCCGAGCCCAGGGACACCGAGGCGGTCGAGGCCGCGGTGCCGTACGCGGACGTGCTGGTGGCGGGGCAGTGCACCGCCCGGACGGCCGCCCTCGCCACCCGGCTCCGGCTGGTCCACACGGCCGGTGCGGGAACGGACAAGATCGACCTGACCGCGCTGCCGCCCGGGACCCGGGTGGCCAACACCTTCCACCACGAGGACGCGATCGCCGAATACGCCGTATCGGCCGCGATCCTGCTGCGGCGCGGCTTTCTGCGCCAGCACGACGCGCTGCGCCGCGCGGTGTGGGACTCCCCCGCACACGATCCGCACTCCCCCTGGATGGACTCGCTGTCCGCGGCCACCATCGGCTTCGTCGGCTTCGGGCACATCGGCGCCCGCTGCTGGCAGGGGTTCCGGGCGTTCGGCGCGAGCGGCGTGGCGGTCACCCGGCGGGGCGAAGTGGACGCGGCGGCCGAGGGGCTGACCTGGTCCGGGACCATCGACGACCTCGGCGCGCTGCTGGACACCTCCGACGTGGTCGTGGTGTCGGCGCCGCTCACACCGGAGACCACCGGACTCATCGGCGAGGCCGAGCTGTCCCGGATGCGCCAGTCCGCGGTGCTGGTCCACGTCGGGCGCGGTCCCGTCGTGGACGAGGACGCGCTGTACGAGGGCTTGCGCACCCACACCATCGGGGCCGCGGCGCTCGACGTCTGGTACCAGTACCCGACGAGCGGACACACCGGCGCCCCCAGCAGGCATCCCTTCGAAACGCTGGACAACGTACTGATGACACCGCACTCCTCCGGCCTCACCCGGCAGACCTTCATCCGCCGCGCCGCCGACATCACCGCCAACATCGGCCGGCTGGCAGGCGGCGAGCCGCTGCGCAACGTGGTGGCGGTGGCCCGATGAGCACCACGCCCAAGAGCGACACCATCGCCGCCGCCGAAGTGCTGGTGACCAGCCCCGGCCGCAACTTCGTCACGCTCAAGATCACCACCACCGAGGGCCTCGTCGGCTGGGGCGACGCCACGCTCAACGGCCGTGAGCTGGCCGTCGCCTCGTACCTGCGGGACCATGTGGCGCCGCTGCTCATCGGCCGCGACCCGGCACGCATCGAGGACACCTGGCAGTACCTCTACCGCGGGGTCTACTGGCGGCGCGGCCCGGTGACGATGACGTCCATCGGCGCGGTGGACATGGCGCTGTGGGACATCAAGGGCAAGACCACCGGCCAGCCCGTCTACCAGCTGCTCGGCGGCGCGGTCCGCGACCGGATCCTCACGTACACCCATGCCACCGGCTGGGACCTGCCGCAGCTGCTGGAGTCCGTCGACGCCCGGCGCGAGGAGGGGTTCCGCGCCGTGCGGGCGCAGAGCGGTGTCCCCGGCCTGGACACGGTGTACGGGGTGAGCCGGAGCGGCCGGGGATACGAACCGGCCGGGCGCGGCGCCGCCCCGGCGGAGGAGGTGTGGGACACCGACGCCTACCTCCGGCACGCGCCGAAGGTGCTCACCGCCGTACGGGACCATGTCGGGCCCGAACTGAAGCTGCTGCACGACGCGCACCACCGGCTCACCCCCGGCCAGGCCGCCCGGCTCGGGCGCGCGCTGGAGGACGTGGACCTGTTCTGGCTGGAGGACGTCACCCCCGCGGAGAACCAGCAGGTGCTGCGGCACGTGCGGCAGCACACCACCGTGCCGCTGGCGATCGGCGAGGTGTTCAACACGGTCTGGGAATGCCAGTCGCTGATCACCGAGCAGCTGATCGACTTCGTACGGACCTGTGTGAGCCACGCGGGCGGGATCAGCCATCTGCGGCGGATCGCGGCCCTGGCCGAGATCTGGCAGATACGGCTCGGGCCGCACGGCCCCTCGGACGTGTCCCCGGTGGCGCTGGCCGCGTCGCTGCACGTGGGCCTGGCCACGCCGAACTTCGCCATCCAGGAGTACATGGGCTACGAGCCGCTCGTGCACGAGGTGTTCGGGCACGCGTGGTCCTACGCCGACGGACATCTGCACCCGGGCGACCGGCCCGGCCTCGGCGTCGAGGTGGACGAGACGCTCGCCGCCCGCTTTCCGTACGAACCCGCCTACCTGCCGGTCGCGCGACGGCGCGACGGCTCGATGACGGATTGGTGAGGATCTCCCCCATGACCAGGCCCCCCACCACGCTGGCCACTCCGGCGCGCCTGCCGCGCCTGGACCGCAGCACCGCCGCCGCGTCCGTGCTCACCCCGCGGCGGCCGCCCACCGAGACCGGCATCGTGCATCTGGGGCTCGGCAACTTCCACCGCGCCCACCAGGCCGTCCACACCGCGGCCGCACTGGACCACACGGACGGCCCGTGGGGCATCCTCGGGGTCGCCGGACGCTCCGCCACCGTGGCCGAGGCGCTGCGCGAGCAGCAACTGCGCTACGCGGTGGTGGAGATCTCGCCCTCCGGCACCCGGGTCAGCGTGCCCGCGGTGCACACCGGGGCGCTGGTAGCCGCGGAACAGCCGGACGAGGTCCAGGACGCGCTGGCGGCGCCCGGCACGGCCATCGTCACCCTGACGGTCACCGAACACGGCTACACCTTTTCCCCGCGCACCCACGGCCTCGACCTCGACTCCCCCGCGGTGCGGGCCGATCTGCGCGGTGACGGCCCGCCCCGGACCACCATCGGGCGCATCGTGCGCGGGCTCCAGCGCCGCGTACGCACCCACGCCCGGCCACTGACGGTGCTCAGCTGCGACAACCTGGTGGGCAACGGGTCCCAGACCCGGCGGCTGGTGCACGAGTTCACCGAGGCGCTCCCGGCCGCGGAGCGCGAGGAGCTGCTGCCGTGGCTGACGCGTTCGGTGACCTTCCCCAGCTCCATGGTCGACCGGATCGTGCCCGCCACCACCGATGTGTACCGGAACGCGGTCGCCGACCGCCTCGGGGTGCGCGACGCCGTCCCCGTACCGGCCGAACCGTTCTCCATGTGGGTCATGGAGGATCGTTTCGCCGCAGGCCGTCCGCGCTGGGAACACGGCGGGGCGCTGTTCACGGACGACGTGGAACCGTACGAGCTGCTGAAGCTGCGGCTGCTCAACGGCACCCATTCGCTCATCGCGTATCTCGGCGCGCTGGACGGGCGGGAGACCATCCCGGACGCCATCGCCCGGCCGTTCATCGCCGAGGCCGCGCGCAGTGTGCTCCACGACGACTATCTACCGAGCCTCACGGTGCCCACCGACATCGAACTGGAGGAATACATACGGCAGTTGTTCGACCGCTGGGCCAACACCGCGCTGGGCCACCGCACCCGGCAGGTCGGCTCGGACGGCTCGGTCAAGCTCCGCCAGCGGGTGCCGGAACCGGCCCTGCTCCATCTGCGGGCCGGGCGGATGCCCCACCATCTGGCGCTGACCGTGGCCGCGTATCTGTGCTGCGTGGCACCGCCCTCCGGCTTCTCACCCGGGCCCCATGCGGCCGCGATGGCCGACCCGGCACGCGAGCCACTGGCCGACCTCGCCCGGTCCGCGCCCGCCGGGCCGCGTACCGCGTTCGTCGAGGCCGTGCTGGAGAGCGGGCTGCTCGGCGATCACCTGACGGACCATCCGGCCTTCACCGCCCGGATCGCCGACCTCATCGACATCATCGTCCGGCACGGCCCCGCCGCGGCGGCGGCCGATGCCTGCGGCTCCCACTGAGGGCCCGTTCAGGGCCCCGCCGAAGCCCCCCGTCCCCTCCCCTTCCCTCTTCACCCCACCGTCCCCGCCACTCCCCCTGCTTCGCCCTGCCCGATTCCGCTCCGGAACCGATCCGTTCAAGGAGGCATGGATCATGGAGAGCAACACCGCCACTCCCCCGCCACCCGCCACCGCCCCGACCGGTGAACCACCCGCCGACCCACAGGCGGTACGCCGCGCGGCCTGGGCCGGCCTGGTCGGCACCGCGCTCGAACAGTACGACTTCGTCATCTACGGCACCGCCTCGGCGCTGATCTTCAGCGATCTCTTCTTCCCCAATGTCTCGGCGTCCGTGGGCCTCCTCGCCAGCTTCAGCACCTATGCCGTCGGCTTCGCCGCCCGGCCGCTGGGCGGGCTCTTCTTCTCCCGGTTCGGGGACCGCCTCGGCCGCAAGTGGGTGCTGATCGCCACCCTGTTCCTCATGGGCGGCTCCACCCTCGCCATCGGTCTGCTCCCGACGTACGGGTCGGTGGGCATCCTCGCCCCGATCCTGCTGCTGATCTGCCGCATGGCCCAGGGGTTCGGCGCGGGCGCCGAGCAGGCCGGAGGCGCCACCTTGCTCACGGAAACGGCCGCCCCAGGACGGCGCGGCAGGCTGTCATCCCTCGTCATGACGGGGGCGGCGCTCGGCACCGCGCTGGGCGCGGTGGCCTGGATGCTCGCCCAGCAACTCCCCGATGACGCCCTGATGTCCTGGGGCTGGCGGGTGGTCTTCGCCAGCAGCCTCCTGGTGACCGCAGCCGCCATGGTCATGCGCCGCAAGCTGCACGAGAGCCCGGTGTTCCAGGAGCTCAAGGCCCAGCACGAGCGGCCCGCCTCACCGGTCAAGGAGGTCTTCCAGCACGGCCGCAAGCCCCTGCTGCTGGTGATCCTCATGAACTTCGGGGTCAGCACGCAGTCGTACACCTACCAGGTGTTCATGGCCTCCTACCTGGTGTCCAGCGTGGGCGTCGAGAAGAGCTTCGTGCCCGAGGTGCTGCTGCTCGGCTCCCTCTGCGGCGGCGTGGCGGCCATCGCGTTCGGCGCCCTCTCGGACCGTCTGGGACGGCGCCCGGTGTGTTCGCTGATCCTCACCGGCATGGTGCTGCTGCCCGCCCCGACGTTCATCGCGCTGAACTCCGGCTCGAAGGTGGCCATCGCGGTGGCAATGGCGGTCGGCTTCATCCTGGCCTGCCAGGGCCTGGTCGGGGTGCACATGAGCTACTTCCCCGAGCTGTTCGGAAACCGCTACCGCTACGCCGGGGTCGCCCTGGGCCGCGAGTTCTCCTCGGTGATCGGCGGCGGTGTCGCGCCGCTCATCTGTAGCGCGCTGCTCACCGCGTTCACCGGCTCCTGGATACCGGTCGCGGTCTACATGACGGTAGTCGCGGCGGTGAGTCTCATCACGACCCGAATGACCCCGGAAACCCTGGACCGCGATCTGAACACCGCGGCCGACGCCACCGTCCCGCGCCAACCCGTGTGACCGGTACGTTCCCCATGACGAGCGGGTCGTCGGCATCCTCCGGCGGCCCGCTCGGGGCGCATCTCCCCGCTTCTCCTCCGCTAGTCACCATCCTCTCAGATTGATTCAACTTTTGGCCACTCTGGCCCCACCTTGGCACCCTGGCCACGGTGTTCGGCCATGGATTCGAAGGAGACCGAACACGGATCCACCGCAAGGAGTGAAAACGCCTCATGAGTACCGTTGCCGCCTACGCCGCACCTGCCCCCAAGGCCCCGCTGGAGCGCACCACGATCGAGCGCCGCGCGGTCAGCGAGTTCGACGTGGCGATCGACATCATGTACTCGGGCATCTGCCACTCGGACATCCACCAGGTCCGGGAGGGCTGGAGCGAGGTGCCGTTCCCGCTGGTGCCGGGTCATGAGATCGCCGGTGTCGTCACCGAGGTCGGATCGGGTGTCACCAAGTACGCCGTCGGCGACCGGGTGGGCGTCGGCTGTTTCGTGGACTCCTGCCGCCGTTGCGAGAACTGCCGCAAGGGCCTGGAGCAGTACTGCGCCGAGGGCCACACCGCCACGTACGCCTCCACCGACAAGTACGGCGAGACCACCTACGGCGGCTACGCCACCGGCATCGTCGTCGACGAGAACTACGTCGTGCGCATCCCGGACGCGCTGCCGCTGGACGTGGCCGCCCCGCTGCTGTGCGCGGGCATCACCACGTACTCCCCGCTGCGCCACTGGAAGGCCGGGCCGGGCAGCAAGGTCGCCGTCCTGGGCATGGGCGGCCTCGGCCACGTGGCCGTCAAGCTCGCGCACGCGATGGGCGCGGAGGTCACCGTGCTCAGCCAGTCGCTGCGCAAGAAGGACGACGGGCTGCGGCTCGGCGCCGACCACTACTACGCGACCAGCGACCCGCAGACCTTCGAGGAGCTGGACGGCACCTTCGACATCATCCTGTCCACGGTGTCCGCGCCGCTGGACTTCGGCGCGTACCTGAAGCTGCTGAAGACGGACGGCGCCCTGGTGAACGTGGGCCTCCCGGAGGAGCCCATCTCGCTCAACCTGTTCTCGGTGGTCATGGGTCGCCGGACCCTCGCGGGTTCGTTCATCGGCGGCATCGCCGAGACGCAGGAGATGCTCGACTTCTGTGCGGAGCACGGGGTGGGCGCCGAGATCGAGACCATCCGCGCCGAGGAGATCAACACGGCGTTCGAGCGGGTGCTCTCCAGCGACGTCCGCTACCGCTTCGTCATCGACGCCGCGACGATCTGACGCACCCTCAGCTCTCCACCCACAGAGCGCTTTTGTAACCTCGGCGGCCGTTCCCCTTTCCGGAGCGGCCGCCGAGGTCATTGCCAAGACATGGGATGAATAACCCTGCCGCGAGCCTTGACGACCCCAATGGTCCAGTCCATCGTATGTACGCGCCAGGCCCGCGCATACGCGCGAGATCGACCATTTCCCGCTCCTCCGACCTCCTCCACAGGGACCCACCATGGCAGAAGACTCTGCTCCACGCGGTTTCAGTCGTCGGACGTTACTCAGCTCCATGACCGCCACGGCCGTCGGCGCGCCCCTCCTCGGGCAGCTGACGTCGGGCGCCTCCCCGGCCGCCGCGGCCGCCCTGGCGCCGCAACTGGTCTGGAATCCCAGCCCGTCCGGCGTCGGACTCAAGGCCTTCGAGGGCATCGAGGCCGACCGCGGCAATCAGCACCCCGACCGGGACTACGTCGTGATCGAAGGCGGCGACCACTACCGCTTCAACATCTGGAAGGACGACCGCGACACCACCGGCGGCGGCGACCGCCAGCGCACCGAGTCCAAGGGCATGGTGCAGGGCGGTACGAAGCTGAAGATGCGGGACGGGGAGACCTGGACCCTCTCGTACGAGATGTACATGCCGTCCTCGCTGCACGGCACCAGCAAGTTCACGCACATCTTCCAGACCAAGACCCCGGTCGACAACGGCGGCCCGTACATCACCCTGGACCTCGGCCGCAGCGGCAGCAAGGAGACGCTGCGGGCCCGGGCGTACGCCAACTCCGGCTCGCCGGACATCGCCTCGACCGATCTCTCGCCCCTGCGCAACAAGTGGATCACCATCGAGTGGAAGCTGACCATCGGGTCCAGCGGCAAGGCCACGTTCACGGCCCGTAACGGCACCGGGTCCAGCGCCCCGGTCGCGGTGCAGGGCAGCATGTCGAACGTGAAGATGCCGGACCAGGGCGACTACCAGCGGCCCAAGTGGGGGATCTACCGGTCGGTCGAGAGCGCGTCCTCCGACATTCTCGACACCTATCTGCTCTTCCGGAACTACAAGGCGTACCGCGGCACCTGAGCGGCGCCCGAGCGGCCACCTGCGCCACATCCGAGCAGAAAACGAAAACACTCCGCCACGGGATGTGTGAGTGCCATACAACCGGGTATTCGAGCCAGCCGTGGCCAGGACGCCCGCTCCCGGGCACGGCCACTCGCATATCCCGATCTTGGACGGAATCATGACTGCTCTTCCCGATGACAACGCCGTTACCGCCACTCAGCACGCCCTCGGCGAGCTGGCTGCCGACCGTGCGGACGAGTCCGCGCTGAACACTCTCGCGGGGAGTGAGGTACTGCTTCCCGCCGCCGAGAGCGCCGAGAACACCGACCCGCAGGCGGTGACCCTGCCGGTGTTCCAGCAGGAGGACGGCGCCCAGCTGGTGCCGGTCTTCACCACTCCGGAGCGCATGCACCAGGCGCTGCCGCAGATCGAGCGTTACCACCAGGTGCCGCTGGGCGCGCTGGCTCAGGGCTGGCCCTCCGAGGAGCTTTCCCTGACCATCGACGCGGGTGCCCCGGAAGCGGTCACGCTGACGGCCACCGGGGTGAAGACCCTGCTCAGCCGCGCCGGCTGAACGCTTTCTCCCATGCTCACCCAGGGTGCGGGTGTATGTGCGGACCGTAGTCACGCACATACACCCGCTTCTTTTCGGGCACCCGCGTGACCATGGACACACTGACCCGGATCGAACGAGCCATAGAGCGCTTCGAGGACGCACTGCTCGCCAAGGTGTTCCCCAACGAGCCGGTGGAACTGCTCGGCGCCCTGCGGGAGGAATGCGACAGTCAGGCGGTGGTGTGCAGTTCGAGTCGGGTGGTCGTGCCCAACGCCTACGACGTCGAGCTGTCCGACGAGGTGTACGAGGAGCTGTCCCGGCACGGCAAGCAGGCGGGCCAGACGCTCACGGACAGCCTGATGCGGCACGCGGAGGAGCAGGGGTACGAGTGGGCGGGCCCGCTCACCGTCCACGTCACCAAGTCGAGCGAGGTGCCCAACGGGCGCTACCGGGTGGCCGCCGCCCCGCTGACCCACATCCGCGCGGACGCCTTCGCCGACGGCGCGGCCTGATCCTCGCCCCTGGCCCTCGCAGCCCTGATCCTCGCCCCCGTCCTCGCCGCTAGTCGTCCTCCAGCAGCCCGCGCAGCACCCGGCCGAAGACCAGACGCCCGGCCCAGGCGGTCGGCGCGTCCAGCGCCCGCGGCAGCCGCGCCACCCGCGCCTCCTCCCGCCACACCGCCCGCGACCGCTCCCCGTCGGCCCACACCTCGATCTCGGCCCAGCCGAGCACCACGGAGCCGCGCTTCTCCAGTCGGCAGAGCCCCGGCCGTCCTTCGCCCGGCGGTTCCCAGCGGACCACCTCCATGGGGTCCTCGAACCCGGCCCGGCCCACCCCGGTGCGTGCCACGACCACCGACCCCACCCGCGTCGGCCCCTCGGACCGCAGCGCGACGCTGCTCAACGGCACGTATCTGCCGTGCCGCTGCCACTGGGTCAGCCGACGCCATGTCTCCTCGGCGGGGTGGGGCGAGGGACGCTCGATCAGGAAGAGGGCCACGACGGGATCGTAGCGACCGCACAGGTCACAGCCCGTCCACCCAAGAGCGGGTAAAAAACGGCAAGATGTTTGAGCGACGGAAGTGAACGATCCGTATTCACTGGTGTCGGTCGGCGCCTGACATCAGCGCGACGCGACAACTGCTCCGTACAACGACAAGCGGTCCCCGCCAGGAGGCTCCATGCGATCACGGTACTTTGTGACAGGCACCTCACTGCTCATCGGCTCGGTAGTGGTCACCCTCGCCGTGATCGTCTCCCCCGTGATGACCGGGTTGACGCAGGAATCCGCCACGAATCTCAGCAAGATGTCGGACAACCAGTTCGGGCCGCTCAGCGGGGCGGACAAGGACTTCGTGGTCAAGGTGCGGCTGGCGGGGCTGTGGGAGTACCCGGCCGGGAAGATCGGGCTCCAGAAGGGGACGACGGAGCAGGTCAAGACCGCCGGTAAGCACCTGCTCGACGGTCATCAGCTGCTGGACGCCATCAGCCGGGAGGTCGCGCCCAAACTCGGCATCACCCTGCCCAACAAACCCACGCCACAACAGCAGGGCTTCATCGACACGATGAACGCGAAGACGGGCAAGGACTTCGACACCTACTACGCGAACATCCTGCGCGTCACCCACGGCCAGATCTTCAGCTCCATCGCCAAGATCCGGCAGACCACCAAGAACTCGCTGGTGCGCAGGCTCGCGGTCCAGGCCAACAACACCGTGCTCGACCACATCACCCAGATGGAGAAGACGGGGATGGTCAACTTCGACTCCGCCGTCTCGCAGATCACCACCACCCCGACCGAGGGCCCGGAGTTCACCACGCCGCCCAAGCCCGCCCCGGGCGAGCCCACGTTCATCGTCGGCACGTCCAAGCCCACGCCCCCGCCCAACAGCGTCAGCACGGCGGACAACGGCGGCGAGCAGAGCCTCGACCCGAACGTGGTGAACGGTGCCGGGGTGGGAGCGGCGAGCGGAGCCGGCGGGGTCACCACGCCGCCCGCCGTGTCCTCGCCGCCCGCCGTCCCGTAACGCGTCTCCGGTGACGCTGCTCCGTGGCGCCGCTCAGGGACGCGGGCCGACCACCGTCGCACCCCCGTCGACGATGGTGATGGCCAGGGCCGGACAGGAGTCCGCCACGTCCAGCACCCGTTCCTCCTCCGGAACCTCCTCGCTCAGCGGACGCGCCCGCTCGTCGTCAAGGACGAACAGATCGGGCGCGATCCCGGCGCACATGCCGGACGCCATGCACCGGCCGCCGTCGACCTCGGCCTTCCACGTCATCCGGGTCACCACCCCACCGGCATGACCCGCGGCCCCCGAACCAGCATCTGGTCCTTCCACACCACGTCCCCGGCCAGGTGCAGGTTCGGGAAGCGGCCGATGAGCGCGCCGAGGGCCTCCTGCAACTCCAGGCGGGCCAGCGACGCGCCCAGACAGTGGTGCACCCCGTGGCCGAAGCCCAGGTGCTGGGTCGCGGGGCGGGCGACGTTCAGCCTGCCCGGCTCGTCGAAGCGCAGCGCGTCGCGATTGGCCGAGCCGACGGCCACCAGGACGGGCTCCCCGGCCCGCACCAGGGTGCCGCCCACCTCGACGTCCTCGGTGGCGTAGCGGGCCTGGGAGGCGCCGACGCCGAGCGGGACGAACCGCATCAGCTCCTCGACGGAGCCCTTGATCAGCTCGGGCTCCTCACGTAACCGGCGCAGCTCATCGGGGTGGTCGAGCAGCACCATCACGAAGTTGGGGATCTGGGTGGCCGTGGTCTCGTGCCCGGCGACGAGGATGCCGACGCACAGATCGACGAGTTCCAGCTCGGAGAGCCGGTCGCCCTGGTCCCGCGCCTCGATCAGGGAGGTCATGATGTCGTCGCGCGGGAATTCCCGGTGTTCCTGCACCAACCGGGCCATGTACGCGCGCAGTTCCTCGCGGTTGCGCTCCCACTCCGCCGCGGTCAGGGAGCTGGTGGACAGGGCGGCGTCGCTCCACACCCGGAACTTCGGCCGGTCCTCCTCCGGCACCCCGAGCAGCCGGCAGATGACGGCGACCGGGATGGGCAGGGCGTAGCGGTCGACCAGGTCGGCGGGCGGCCCGGCGGCCTCCAGCTCGTCCAGCAGCGCTTGCGTCAACTCCCGTACGTACGGCCGGAGTTTCTCCACCTGGTGGACGGTGAACGCCTTGGCCACGAGGGTGCGCAGCCGGGTGTGGTCGGGCGGGTCCATGCTCAGGATGCCCCCGTCCATCTGTCCCTCGCCCTGCCGCGGCGTGTCCCGGTTCAGGGCCTCCGCGCGGCTGAAGCGCCGGTCGCCGAGGACCAGCCGGGCGTCGGCGTACCGCGTGGCGAGCCAGGCGGGTTCGCCGTACCGCAGGCGCACCCGCAGCAGTCCGGGACGGTGGCGCGCTTCCTCATAGGCCGCGGACAGATCCAGGCCCTCGGGGTCGTTGAAGGGATAGGCGATGGGTGTCGTCTCCGCTGTGGTCATCGTGACCTCCCTGGCGTAAGCACGTGCTTACGAAGCTATGCCGGTCCCCTTGATACGGTCAACGGCGCCTCTCGGCCGGTGCTGTGACGCTCCGTCGGAGCGGCAGGCGGCGCGCGGTGGGGCGGTCGGCCGACGACAGGAGTGGATGATGGGTGGAACCACACCGGAAGCACCTCGGCGGGACGCGCAGGGCACACGGCTGATGCTGCTGGAGGCGGCGTCGGCGCTGTTCGCCGAGCGGGGATACGAACGGGCCACCGTACGCGACATCGCGGAGCGCGCCGGGGTGAACCAGGCGCTGCTGTTCCGCTACTTCGGCTCGAAGAAGGCCCTGTTCGGGGAGGTGGTGGCGCACGATGGCCAGGAACAGCTGCACACCACCCCGCCGAGAGAGCTGTTCGAGACCGCGCTGCGCGGCATGCTGGGACACGGCGACGACCGGGCCCGGGAGGACCGTGCGCTGGCCACCTTGCTGCGCTCGGTGGGCAGCGGCGACGAAATCGGTACCGCGGTGCGCGGCATGGGCGACGACTACGCCCGGGTGCTGGCGTCCCTGAGCAGTGCCGAGGACCGCGGGCTCCGCGCCGACCTGGCGCTTTCGTGGATGCTGGGCATCGGGCTGATGCGGGTGGTCGTGGGCAAGGAGTCGCTCGCGGAGGCCGATCCGGACGAGGTGTGCGCCCTCGTCACCGGCGCGCTCGCCACGTTGCTGGAGGATCTGCCGGTCACGCGCTTTGGCGATCCGCACACCACACGCTCCGCCGACTTGGCACGGTAGGACCATGACGAGCATTGATCCGGACACCCCGGAGACGAACGACCGGCCGCGCCGGGTTCCCGCGGCCCAGGCCATGCGTGGCGCGGCCCAGCAGCTCGGCGAGTTGCTGGGCACGGCGCCGGAGTCCGTCTCCGCGTTGCAGCCGACAGCGGACGGATGGCTGGCCGATGTGGAAGTGGTGGAGCTGGAACGGGTGCCGGACACCATGACCATCCTGGCCTCGTACCGGGTGACCCTCGACACGCAGGGCATGCTCCTGGGCTACGAAAGGCTGCGCCGTTACGCCCGCGGCCAGCTCGACCGCGGCCGCTGACCACCCTCTTTCCCGCTGCTCACGTCCTCCCGCGCCCCGCGCCACCGACTCCCGGTGGCGCGGGGCGCTCGTCGTTGCGCGGCACACGTGTTTCCCGCGGATCAAGAGTGAACACGGGTGCCGTCCCGCTCGTACAAGCACACGGGCAGACCGAGCGAGCGAGAGGACGACCACACGTGACCGTCATGACGCAGACCGGCGGAGTACCAGCCACCACCTCGACCGGTTCAGGAACCGGCAGCCTTTTCGACATTCTCGAACTCATTCTGGACCGCGGCCTCGTCATCGATGTCTTCATCCGGGTGTCCCTCGTGGGCATCGAGATCCTGAAGATCGACATACGGATCGTGATCGCCAGCGTGGACACGTATCTGCGCTTCGCCGAGGCGTGCAACCGCCTCGACCTGGAATCGGGCCGCAAGGCCCCGGACAAGCTGAGCGACATCGTCGGCAACATCGTCGAGGGCGGCGCCCGGGGCAAGACCGAGGGCGCGCTGAGCGGCGCGATCGATGCCATCGGCAATGTGTTCGGCGGCGACGATGACGAGGACAAGTGACCATGCATCTCTACCTCTACGCGATCACCCGCTCCGACCATCCGCTGCGGCTGGACGGGCTGCGCGCGGTGGGCGGCGTGTCCGGCGCGCCGCGCGCGGTGACCAGCGGCCCGCTGACGGGCGTGGTGAGCCCGGCGCCGGAGACCCTGCGTCCCAAGCGCCGCGACCTGGCCGCCCACCAGGAGGTGCAGGAGCGGCTGATGGCGGACGGGGCGGTGCTGCCGATGCGGTTCGGGCTGCTCGCCCCCGACGAGGTCGCGGTGAAGTCGGCGCTGGACGCCAAGCGCACCGAGTACGTGCGCGGCCTCGATCAGCTGGACGCCACCGCGGAGTTCAACCTGAAGGCGGCGCGCTCCCAGGACGACCTGCTGCGGGAGGTGCTGACCGAGTCCGACGACGCGCGGCGCCTGAATGAGCGCACCCGCGACGGCCGGGGTTCGCACGAGGACCGGGTGGCGCTCGGCGAACTGGTCGCCCGCCAGGTGGGGGTACGGCAGCAGAGACTCGCCGAGCAGGTCGTGGGACGGCTCGCCGGGATGGCCCGCCACAAGGTGGTGTCCTCCCCGGCCGGTGACGACTTCCTCAACGCCTCGTTCCTGGTGGAGCGGGGGCGCGCCGAGGAGTTCTCCCGGGCCGCGCAGCAGTTGGCGCGGGGCTACGGGGACGGCTACGACTTCCGGCTGCGCGGGCCGTTGCCCCCGTACAGCTTCGTGGCCTGAGGACGAGGGCGCCGTGGGACTGCTGACCGGGCTCCTCACCTTTCCGCTCGCGCCGGTGCGCACGACCGTCTGGGTCGCCGAGCAGGTGCTCGTGGCCGCCGAGCGCGAGTACTACGACCCGGCGCCGGTCCGGCGCGCCCTCACCGAACTGGAACAGGACCTGCTGGCCGGGCGGATCGACGAGGACGAGTACGACCGCCGCGAGGACGAGTTGCTGGACCGGCTGGACGAGCTGGAACGGCACGAGCAGAGACGAGCCCCCTGACGATGACAGAACCGGTAGCGGGCAGGCTGGGTTCGCCGCGCCTGCCCGCCTCGTACGACCAGCGGGACGCCCCGTCCCTCGCGGACATCCTGGAACGGGTGCTGGACAAGGGCGTGGTGATCGCGGGCGACATCCGGATCAACCTGCTCGACATCGAACTGCTCACCATCAAGCTCCGGCTGCTGGTCGCCTCCGTCGACAAGGCGAAGGAGATGGGCATCGACTGGTGGGAGCACGATCCGTCGCTGTCCTCGCGCGCACGGCCCCCAGCCGTGGAGAGTGGCGGGGCGGAACGGTCCCTCAGCGAGGAGAACGCACGGCTGCGCGCCGAGATCGCGGCGCTGCGGGCACAGCCCCAGGACCGGAGCGACAGGGGCGACACAAGCGACAGGAGCGTGGACGGGTGACCGATATCGCACAGCACATGGTGTACGCCTACGCGGTGCTGCGCCCCACCCCCGAGGCCGCGCGGGCGGTCGCCGCGCTGCGCGGGGTGGCCGACGAGCAGGTGGGGCTCGTGGAGACGGGTGACCTCGCCGCGGCCGTCGGACCGGTTCCGGCCCGGGAGTTCGGGGAGGCGGCGCTCAAGGCGCGCCTGGAGGAGCTGCCCCGGCTCGAGGCGCTGGCCCGGGGCCACCACGGGGTGGTGGCGGCGCTGGCCCCGCTGGGCGCCGTACTGCCGCTGCGGCTGGCCACCGTGTACCGGGACGAGGACCGGGTGCGGCAGGTGCTCCAGGAGCGCCGGGATGAGTTCCTGCCGCTGCTGGAGCGGCTCACCGGGCGCGTCGAATGGGGCGTCAAGGTCTATACGGACACCGGTGGCGGGACGGCCGCGGCGGCGCCGGAGGACGACGCGGGGGACTCCGGGCTCAGCCCGGGCCGGGCGTATCTCGCCGCGCGCCGCAGACGGCGGCGCGGCGCCGAGGACGCCTGGCAGGCCGCGGTGCGGACGGCCGCGCGCATCG
>NZ_RIBZ01000867.1:0-28461 GCF_003721215.1 Streptomyces botrytidirepellens | reverse complement strand
CGGACCGGCCGCGGCCCCACGGGCCCCGCGTCGGCGGCCGCGGGCGCCTCGGCGGCGGGGGCGGCCTTCGTGGCGGGCTTGGTGGCCTCGGCCTTGGGAGTGCCGGTCCTGGGCGCCTTGGCGGACTTCTTCCTGCTCACGCCAGCAGCCTAGGGCATGTCCGCACAGTCCCGCCGGGCCCGCGACGCGACGGTGCGGACACGCCCTGGGCCGCGCACGGGCTCCGTGGGCGGCCCCGGGGGGCGGGGATCGTTCCGGCGGGTCGGTAGGCTGGCGCCCATGCGCGCACTCCTCGTGGTCAATCCGGCAGCAACCACCACCAGTGCCCGCACCCGTGACGTCCTGATCCACGCGCTCGCCAGTGATCTGAAGCTCGACGTGGCGACCACGGAGTACCGGGGGCATGCACGCGATCTGGCCCGTCGCGCGGTCGACGGCGGCACCCATGAGCTGGTCGTGGCGCTGGGCGGCGACGGCACCGTCAACGAGGTCGTCAACGGGCTGCTGCACAACGGCCCCGCACCGGGCGAGCTGCCGCGCCTCGCGGTGGTCCCCGGCGGTTCCACCAATGTGTTCGCCCGCGCCCTCGGTCTGCCCAACGACGCCGTCGAGGCGACCGGCGCCCTGCTGGACGCGCTGCGGGACGGCACCGAGCGCACCGTGGGCCTCGGGCTCGCGGCCGGCACCCCCGGCACCGCGGACGAGTCGGTGCCCGACCGCTGGTTCACCTTCTGCGCGGGCTTCGGCTTCGACGCGAGCGTGATCGGCCGGGTCGAGCAGCAGCGCGAACGCGGCAAGCGTTCGACCCATGCCCTCTACATACGGCAGATGGTGCGCCAGTTCTTCGGGGAGCCGAACCGGCGGCAGGGCACCATCACCATCCGGCGGCCCGGCCAGGACCCGATCCAGGACCTGGCGCTGTCCATAGTCTGCAACACCTCCCCGTGGACCTATCTGGGCAACCGCCCGGTCTACGCGGCGCCGCGCGCGTCCTTCGACACCGCCCTTGACGTGCTGGGACTCGCCAAGCTGTCGGCGCCTGCGATGACCCGCTACGCGACCCAGCTGCTGATGTCGTCCCCCGAGCGGGGCCCGCACGGCAAGCACGCGGTGGGGCTCCACGATCTGACGGACTTCACCTTGCAATCCCAGGCGCCACTGCCGTTCCAGATGGACGGAGACCACCTAGGACTGCGGACGAGCGTGACGTTCACAGGCGTACGCCGTGCACTGCGTGTGATTGTGTGAGTCAGACCCCATAAAGTCCTTCTAGTCGAACGTTTAGGCTGGGATCCACCCCCCGGAAGTACGGCTGTGATACAGCCGACACCAAGGAATCAAAAAAAACTTTCCGGAAGGGGTTGTATCCGCCGCCGAGGTTTGCGAATCTCTTCTTGGCGATCGGGACGGCCTGACGGAAGGCCCCCATGAGAGCCCGAACCCCCTCCTCAATCCCACGGGAACGCACCAGCGCCCAAACTGGCGGCGTCCCTGTCCTTGTCGGGGGATTCGTGAAAGCGTTCACATTCACAAGCAACAAGCCCGCAATACGAGGAGATGGAGCAGCCATGGACTGGCGTCACAACGCCGTTTGCCGCGAGGAAGACCCCGAGCTGTTCTTCCCCATCGGCAACACCGGTCCTGCGCTGCTGCAGATCGAGGAAGCCAAGGCCGTCTGCCGCCGCTGCCCCGTCATGGAGCAGTGCCTGCAGTGGGCGCTTGAGTCCGGCCAGGACTCCGGCGTCTGGGGTGGACTCAGCGAGGACGAGCGCCGCGCCATGAAGCGCCGTGCCGCTCGGAACCGGGCGCGGAACGCCAGCGCCTGACCCTGATACGCCCCGTGGCCCCCGAGCCGCAGCGCGCAGTAGCCCCGATGCGCACAGCAACGTGAGCTTTTGAGCCCCGGACCATCCCGGTCCGGGGCTCAGTGCGTTGCCCGCCGTGTGAGCTGCGTCGCCCGGCTCTTGCGTGAAAGAGCCGTGAAGGTTCTCAGTGCTTCTCGGTACGCACCGGCAGGTCGAGGACCACACGCGTGCCGCGCTCCGGAGCGGGCACCATGTCAAAGGTGCCGCCCAGTTCGCCCTCCACCAGGGTGCGGACGATCTGGAGGCCGAGGTTTCCGGCGCGCTGGGGGTCGAAGCCCTCGGGCAGCCCGCGCCCGTCGTCCTGGATGATCACCATCAGCCGACCCTCCTCGCCGGCGCCGCCCCGTACCGCCGAGACCTCGACCGTGCCCTGCTCCCCTGGCCCGAAGCCGTGCTCCAGCGCGTTCTGGAGCACTTCGGTGAGGACCATGGACAGCGGGGTGGCCACCTCGGCGTCGAGGATGCCGAACCGTCCGGTGCGGCTGCCGGTGACCTTGCCGGGCGATATCTCGGCCACCATCGCCAGCACCCGGTCGGCTATGTCGTCGAACTCGACCCGCTCGTCGAGCGTCTGGGACAGGGTCTCGTGGACGATCGCGATCGAACCGACCCGGCGCACCGCCTCGTTGAGCGCCTCCCGCCCCTGGGCGGAATCCATGCGGCGGGCCTGGAGCCGCAGCAGCGCGGCCACCGTCTGGAGGTTGTTCTTCACCCGGTGGTGGATCTCCCGGATGGTGGCGTCCTTGGTGATCAGCTCCCGCTCGCGGCGGCGCAGTTCGGTGACGTCCCGCAGCAGGACGAGCGAGCCGATGTGCACGCCCTTGGGCTTGAGCGGGATGGCCCGCAGCTGGATGACGCCGTTCTCGCCGCTCTCGACCTCGAATTCGCGGGGCGCCCAGCCGCTGGCGAGCTTGACCAGCGCCTCGTCCACCGGGCCACGTGCCGGGGCCAGTTCGGCGGTGGTCTCGCCCAGGTGGTGGCCGACGAGGTCGGCGGCGAGCCCGAGCCGGTGGTAGGCGGAGAGCGCGTTGGGGCTGGCGTACTGGACCACGCCGTCCGCGTCGAGCCTGATCAGCCCGTCGCCGACGCGCGGCGAGGCGTCCATGTCGACCTGCTGGCCGGGGAAGGGAAACGCCCCGGCCGCGATCATCTGGGCCAGGTCGGACGCGCTCTGGAGGTAGGTCAGCTCCAGGCGGCTGGGGGTCCGTACGGTCAGCAGATTGGTGTTGCGGGCGATGACGCCCAGGACCCGGCTCTCCCTCCGCACCGGGATGGATTCCACCCGGACCGGAACCTCTTCGCGCCACTCGGGATCGCCCTCGCGCACGATCCGGCCCTCATCCAGCGCCGCATCGAGCATGGGACGGCGGCCACGGGGAACGAGATGGCCGACCATGTCGTCCTGATAGGAGGTGGGCCCGGTGTTGGGCCGCATCTGCGCGACCGAGACATAGCGGGTGCCGTCGCTGGTGGGCACCCAGAGGACCAGATCGGCGAAGGAGAGGTCGGAGAGCAGCTGCCACTCCGATACCAGCAGGTGAAGCCACTCGAGATCGGATTCGTCGAGGGCCGTGTGCTGGTGTACGAGATCGTTCATGGAGGGCACATGGCGAGCCTACCCGGACGAGGGATGAGCCGATTCACACATAAGCGTGGACAGATGGCACTGGTCTAGTCCAGAATGGCCAGCGATGCGATCTTCCGCCTTCCCCGCACAGGAGGGTGGATCGGAGGCACACGGCGCGCTCTGCCCTGACCGCTCCGTACGCCTCTTGAGGTCGGCTGCTCGGCCGACGAGCTCCGGGCTGCGGTGCCGGGTGGGTTGAGGGTCCCGCCCCGGCGCCGCGGCCCGCGGGTGTTTTCAGGAGCCTCTCAGCGGGTCTCGGTGACCTTGGCCAGGGCGCGCGGCGCGTCCGGGTCCTGCCCGCGGGCGATGGTGACCTCGTACGCCAGCATCTGGAGCGGCAGGATCTCCAGGATCGGCTGGACCTCCTCGGCGACCCCCTCGGTGGGCAGGGCGAAACCGGCGGACGCCCGGTCGACCTCGGCCTGGCTGCCGATCACCACGAGATCCGCGCCGCGGCCGCGCAGCCGCTCCAGGACGGGCTGGAGCGCCTGGCCGCCCTTGCCCTCGGTGACGATCGCGATCACCGGCGAGATGTTGTCGACCATGGCGAGCGGGCCGTGCAGCAGATCGGCGCCGGAGTAGGAGAGGGCCGGGATGTAGCTGGTCTCCATCAGCTTCAGGGCCGCTTCCTTGGCGGTGGGGTAACCGTAGCCCCGCGAGGTGAGGACCATCCGCTCGGCGAACCGGTAGCGGCCCGCGAGCTGCTTCACCTCGGCCTGGCGGTCCAGGATCTGCTGGGCGAGGTCGGGCAGCGCCTTGGCGGCCGCGCCGTCGCCGCCGCGCAGCCCTTCGACGAAGAGGTAGAGGGCGAGGAGTTCGGCGGTGTAGGTCTTGGTGGCGGGCAGCGCCTTCTCGGGCCCGGCCAGCACGTCGATGTGGAACTCGGAGACCGCGGCGAGCGGTGAGTCCGCGTTGTTGGTCACCGCGAGGGTGATCGCCCCGGCCGCACGGGCGGCCTCGGTGGAGGCGACCAGGTCCGGGGAGCCGCCGGACTGGCTGACGGTGATCACCAGTACGTCGGTGAGGTCCTGCCGGGCGCCGTACGCGGTGGTGGTGGACATGGAGGTCAGCCCGCACGGCTTGCCCAGCAGCACTTCGAGCAGGTATTTGGCGTACAGCGCCGCGTTGTCGGAGGTGCCCCGCGCGGTGAGCAGGACGAAGCGCGGTGCGCGCGCGGCGATCCGCTCGGCGGTCTCACGGATCTTCGGAGCGCCCTGGTCGAGGATGCGGCGCAGCACCGCGGGCTGCTCGTTCATCTCGCCGGACATGATCCGGCCCGGCTGATCGCTGCGCGGGGCCGTCGTCGTGGCGGACATTTCGGGTGCCTCCCGTGGGCTGTGCCGGTGGTGCGTGGGGTGTCAGTGCCCGGCCTCGTTGCCGGTGATGACGCCGGTGGTGACGTCGGCGGTGACGCCGGTGATGACTTCCGCGGCCGCCCGCCCGCAGACCCGGGCGGCGCCGCGGGTCGCGATGTGCAGGGCGCCGCCGGGAGGTGCCTGGGGCACCCCCATCTCGACGACGACGGTGTCCGGCCGGGCGGCGAGCAGGGCGTCCAGGACGCCCGCCATCCAGTCGTGGCGGTGGACGTCGCGTACCACAGCGACGATCCTACGGTCCGCCGCGGCGTCGAGCATCTGTGTGACCACGGCGGACGCGCCCCGGGCCGCGATGTCCTCGGGGCCGTGGGCGGCGGTCGTGGTGCCGGGGAGCAGCCGGGACAGCTCGGCGGCGACGCCCCAGGGAGTCTCGTCGCCGACGGCGATACCGGCCACCGGGGTGAGGGCGGCGACGAAGACGGGTCCCGTCGGCGGCCGGTACGCGGGGGCGCCGTCGGCCGGGGTGATCCGCAGGGCGCGGCGGGCGGCGGTGAGCCCCACCTCCGGGGCGGGCGCGATCCGCCGCGCCGCGTCCGGCCCTCCGGCGGTCTTCGCCCACTCCCCCAGGGCCCGGACCCGCGCCGCGGCGTCGGCCAGCCGTGCCTCGGGGAGCCGCCCGTCCGTCACGGCCGTGACCAGCGCGTCCCGCAGCCGCAGCACGGTGTCCTCGTCGGCGAGGCCGCCGCCGACGCAGATCGCGTCGGCACCGGCGGCGATCGCCAGGACGCTGCCCCGCGCGATGCCGTACGCGTCGGCGACGGCGCGCATCTCGATGCCGTCGGTGACGATCAGGCCGTCGAAGCCGAGCCCGCCGTCGGCGACGGGGGCGCGCAGCAGTCCGTGCAGGGCGGCGGGGCTGAGGGTGGCGGGCAGCGCCGGGTCGAGCGCGGGCAGCAGGATGTGCGCGCTCATCACGGCCTTGGTTCCGGCGGCGACGGCCGCCCGGAAGGGCACCAGTTCGCGGACGGCCAGGGTGTCGGGGTCGGCATCGATGCGCGGCAGGGCGTGGTGGGAGTCGACGGCGGTGTCGCCGTGCCCGGGGAAGTGCTTGGTGCAGGCGGCGACCCCGGCGCCCTGGAGGCCCTCGATCCAGGCGGCGGTGTGCCGGGCGACGAGCTGGGGTGTGGCGCCGAAGGAGCGGACGCCGATGACCGGATTGTCCGGGTTGGAATTGACGTCGGCGGACGGCGCCCAGTTGAGGTTGACGCCGCAGGCGGCGAGCCGGCGGCCGAGTTCACGGGCGACGGCGTGGGTCAGCCCGGTGTCGTCGACCGCGCCGAGGGCCAGATTGCCGGGGAAGGAGGAGCCGCCGCGTACCTCCAGACGGGTGACGTCGCCGCCCTCCTCGTCGATCGCCACCAGCACGTCGTCCCGTTCGGCGCGCAGCTGGGCGGTGAGCGCGGCGAGCTGCTCGGGCGAGGCGATGTTGCGGCCGAACAGTCCGACGGAGGCCAGCCCCTCGCCGAGGCGGCGCAGCAGCCAGTCGGGGGCGGAGGTGCCGGTGAAGCCGGGCTGGAGGACGGTGAGGGCGTTCCGGGTGAGCGTGGCCATGTCGTGCGCGAGCGTCGTCATGGACGTGGATCTTCCCTTCGCCGCGCCGGAAGCGGGCGCACCGACACCGGCATTGCCGCGACACCCGCCGCCCCCATGGGGTCACACTTCACGGCGCCCTACTCCCCACATCGCCGAATGAGAGGTTTAATGGTTTAGACCACTTCATGCAGAGCGTGTCTCTCGACCTACAGGGGTGTCAAGAGTGGACAACGCCACTTCCGGCTCCGTTACCGGACCGACATCTCTCGACATCCGGGCAGGGCAGCCACCCCGGGCCCAGGGCGTGCCACGATGTGAGCCGCTGGAATCATCAGAGGCCGGTGACGGCCGCAGACCCGACGTCGGAAAGGGCGCGATGGAGACCGAGGGGGCAATGGCGGCGACGGCCACGACGGCCACCGCCGAGAGCGGCAACAGCTCCGGCGGAACGCGCACCGCGCGCGTCCCGAAGTACTACCGCCTGAAGCGGCACTTGCTGGAGATGACCGAGACCCTGCCGCCCGGCACCCCGGTCCCCCCGGAGCGCACCCTGGCCGCCGAGTTCGACACCTCCCGCACCACCGTGCGGCAGGCGCTCCAGGAACTGGTCGTCGAGGGACGGCTGGAGCGGATCCAGGGCAAGGGCACCTTCGTCGCCAAGCCCAAGGTCTCGCAGGCCCTGCAACTCACCTCGTACACCGAGGACATGCGCGCCCAGGGCCTCGAACCCACCTCCCAGCTGCTGGACATCGGCTACGTCACCGCCGACGACCGGCTCTCGGCGCTGCTGGACATCGCGACCGGCGGCCGGGTGCTGCGCATCGAGCGGCTGCGCCTGGCCAGCGGCGAGCCGATGGCGATCGAGACCACGCACCTGTCGGCCAAGCGCTTCCCCGCGCTGCGCCGCAGCCTGGTCAAGTACACGTCGCTCTACACGGCCCTGGCCGAGGTGTACGACGTGCACCTGGCCGAGGCCGAGGAGACCATCGAGACCTCCCTGGCCACCCCGCGCGAGGCCGGGCTGCTGGGCACCGACGTCGGCCTGCCGATGCTGATGCTCTCGCGCCACTCGCTGGACGCGGCGGGCGAGCCGGTGGAGTGGGTGCGTTCGGTCTACCGCGGCGACCGCTACAAGTTCGTGGCCCGGCTCCAGCGCCCGAACGGCTGACATACGCCGCCGGACTCCGCTTCTTTCTCATACCGATATGCGGACGGGTAGTGACGACTGCCGGTCCACGGGCTTAGATTCCTGCGCACTGCACAAATGATCAGCACCGGTGATCAGCGCCGATGATCAGCACGGATGCGCCGAGGGGACGGGAGCCCGCCGCCATGTCAGACACGTCCACGGACAGGAGACCGGTCGTCACGCCCTCGCGTGTCGTGGCCGCGCTCTGTCTCATCGCGCCCTTCGTGGCGATGCTGTGGGTCGGCTCGTACGCGAAGGTCGAGCCCACCTTCATCGGCATCCCGTTCTTCTACTGGTACCAGATGGCGTGGGTGCCCATCTCGGCCGTGCTGACGACGACCGCGTACATCCTGGTCCGCCGTGAGCAGCGGGCGCGCAAGGGAGGCGGTTCCGCATGAACGGCGGTGTGAACGGCGTCGCGCTCGCCGTCTTCGTCTTCTTCTTCCTCGCCGTCACGGTGATGGGCTTCCTCGCCGCCCGCTGGCGGGCCGCCGAGAACGCCGACAACCTGGACGAATGGGGTCTCGGCGGCCGTAGCTTCGGCACCTGGATCACCTGGTTCCTGCTCGGCGGCGACCTGTACACCGCGTACACCTTCGTCGCCGTCCCGGCGGCCATCTACGCGACGGGCGCGGCCGGGTTCTTCGCGGTGCCGTACACCATCCTGGTGTATCCGCTGATCTTCACCTTCCTGCCCCGGCTGTGGTCGGTGTCCCACAAGCACGGATACGTCACCACCTCGGACTTCGTCCGCGGCCGCTTCGGCTCCAAGGGGCTCTCGCTGGCCGTCGCGATCACCGGCATCCTCGCCACCATGCCGTACATCGCCCTCCAGCTCGTCGGCATCCAGGCGGTGCTGGACGTCATGGGCGTGGGCGGCGGCGAGGACACCAACTGGTTCATCAAGGACCTGCCGCTGCTGATCGCCTTCGGTGTGCTCGCGGCGTACACCTACTCCTCCGGGCTGCGCGCCCCCGCCCTCATCGCGTTCGTCAAGGACACCCTGATCTACATCGTCATCGCGGTGGCGATCATCTACATCCCGATCAAGCTGGGCGGCTTCGACGACATCTTCGCCAAGGCGGGCCACGCGCTGGCGCAGGAGAACCCGGCGACCGGGAAGCCGAAGGGGGAGCTGGCGAGCGGCGACAAGAGCCAATGGGCCTACGCCACGCTCGCCCTCGGCTCGGCGCTGGCGCTGTTCATGTATCCGCACTCGATCACCGCCACGCTCTCCAGCCGCAGCCGCGAGGTGATCCGCCGCAACGCCACCATCCTGCCGCTGTACTCGCTGATGCTCGGCCTGCTGGCGCTGCTCGGCTTCATGGCGATCGCGGCGGGCGTGAAGGTGGACAACGGACAGCTGGCCATCCCCCAGCTCTTCGAGAACATGTTCCCGGACTGGTTCGCGGGGGTCGCCTTCGCCGCCATCGGCATCGGTGCCCTCGTCCCGGCGGCCATCATGTCCATCGCCGCGGCGAACCTGTTCACCCGCAACATCTACAAGGACTTCCTGCGACCGGACGCCACCCCGGCGCAGGAGACCAAGGTCTCCAAGCTGGTCTCGCTGCTGGTGAAGGTCGGCGCGCTGGCCTTCGTCCTGACCATGGACAAGACCGTCGCCATCAACTTCCAGCTGCTGGGCGGCATCTGGATCCTCCAGACCTTCCCGGCCATGGTGGGCGGCCTGTTCACCCGCTGGTTCCACCGGTGGGCGCTGCTCGGCGGGTGGGCCGTCGGCATGGTCTACGGCACGGTCGCGGCGTACGGCGTGGCCAGCCCCACCCAGAAGCACTTCGGCGGCAGCTCGGACGAGATCCCGGGCATCGGCGAGATCGGCTACATCGGCTTCACCGCCTTCGCCCTCAACGTCGTGGTCACCGTGGTGCTCACGTTCGTCCTGCGGGCGCTGAAGGCCCCCGACGGTGTGGACGAGACGTCCGCGTCCGACTACACGGCGGACACGGGCGACCCCGGCGTCCAGGCCGACCTGCCCCCGGCGACGGCGGGCGCCCCCGGCGGCCACTGAGCCCGGCAGCGCGCGAGCGGGCCGCCGTCTCCCCCACGGGAGGCGGCGGCCCGTTCGTCATGCTCAGTGCATCAGCTTCAGGCCCACCACACCGCTGACGATCAGCCCCAGGCAGACGATGCGCCCCGCGCTCACCGGATCACCGAGCGCGATCATGCCGTAGCCCGCCGTCCCCACCGCGCCGATCGCGACCCACACCGCGTAGCCGGTGCCGATGGGGATGGAACGCATCGCGTACGACAGCCCCGCCATGCTCAGCGCGGCGGCCGCGGCGAACAGCAGGCTGGGACGGAGGCGGCTGAAGCCGTGCGACGCCGAGAGCGCCGCCGCCCAGACCGTCTCCAGCAGACCGGACAGCATCAGAAGAATCCACGCCATGACAGGAACCTCACGTAGCAACAGACACGCTGACTACGTCGTCTTGTCCTGACCGGGTACGACGTGCTCGTCCGGGGTGCCGAGGGGCACCGCGTTCCAACGTAACACCGGGACCGGCGGCGGCCGCCGGGCTCCGGGAACGCACCGGACGCCCCAATTCCACCGGATTGTTCCAGCCAATCCTGTACAGAATGGCGTATTCCGCCACCTTCCTCGCAACTGTTGTGCGCCCCCGGCGCGTCTGCAAGTGCGAGAAGTGTGCCGCCGGAGACCACCGGTGGCACGGGGGAGACACAACGGGGGTTCGGCTATGTCCGACACGCTTGTCCAGCACCATTCCGAGGAGACGGAGGAGCAGACCGCTCCGGCCGCGCCGGCGGCGGGGCTCGTGCCCTTCATGGACGCCCTGCGCGTACCGCCCCGGCTGCGGCCGGGAAAGGCGGAGGCACTGCGGGGGATCACCGTCGATCTGCGCGCCACCTGGGTGCGGCTGCACTCGCAGCTGCCGCCGACCCGGGTGTGGGCCTACGAGGGGCACTTCCCCGGGCCCACCATCGAGGTGCGCCGCAAGCAGCGGCTCCGCGTGGCCTGGACGAACCGGCTGTCCGGCGCGTACCCGGTGACCGCGTACGAGGTGCCGGCCACCACCCCGCCCGCGGGCAACGCGCCGGGGCACAACGAGGTCGGTGCCGAGGAGGTCAAGGGCGTGGCGGAGCTGCCGCCGTGGTCGGTGACGCATCTGCACGGCGCCCCGACCGGCGCCGGAAACGACGGGTGGGCGCAGAACGCGGTCGCGCCCGGTGACGCCCAGCTCTCGGAGTACCCGAACGACTGCCGCGCGACGGCGCTGTGGTACCACGACCACGCCATGCACATCACGCGGTGGAACGTGTTCACCGGCCTGGCGGGCATGTACCTCATCCGCGACGAGGAGGAGGACGCGCTGCGGCTGCCGCGCGACGAGTACGAGGTGCCGCTGGTGCTGATGGACCGCAACCTCGACACGGACTCCGACGGACGGCTGACCGGGCGGCTGCTGCACAAGGTGCAGACCGTCGGCAAGGACCCCGAGGGACGCAACGTCACCACGCCGTTCTCCGGGCCGTACACGCTGGTCAACGGGGTGATCTGGCCGTACTTCGACGTCGAGGCGCGCTGGTACCGGTTCCGGGTGGTCAACGCGTCCAACGCCCGCTTCTACCGGCTGGCGCTGATCGACGAGGAGACCGGTGAGCAGGTGACCGGGGCGGTCAAGCAGATCGGCACCGACGGCGGGCTGCTGGACCGCCCGGTGGACCTCGACGCCCCGGTGTCCATCGCCCCCTCCGAGCGGCTCGACCTGCTGATCGACTTCTCCCGGCTGCGCGGGCGCAACCTGCGTCTGGTCAACACCCCGGCCGGGAAGCGCCCGGGCGAGGCCGACGAGGCGAGGGGGGTGCCGTATCCGCAGGTGATGCGGTTCCGGGTGGACCGCGAGCCGGTCCGCGACCGTTTCGTGCTGCCGAAGGTGCTCTCCTCCTTCCAGCGGCTCAGCCACGCCAACGCCCCGTCGCACGGGCACCGGGTCATCGCCCTCACCCCGCCCGGCACGGTCGGCGGCAACGGCCACCCGGAGATCTGGGAGCTCCAGGAGGTCCCGGCGGCCGAGGTGACGGTCCCGGGGGACGGCGTGATCCAGATCAGGAACGACAGGGGCGAGACGGTCACGTACCGGCGGATCGCCCGCTCCTTCGACGACACCATGGGCTTCAGCGTCGAGCTGGACTCCTGGGAGCAGTGGAGCTTCCTCAACCTGGGCGGCCCGACCCATCCGATGCACATCCATCTGATCAGCTTCCAGGCGATGAGCCGTCAGGCGTACGCGGCGGACGGCTTCGATCCGGCGCTCGGCGGTACGCGCGAGGGGGCGCCGGTCGCGTACTCCGGTGAGCTGGAGGTGCTGCCGAGCGAGCGGGGCTGGAAGGACACCATCCAGGTCGCGGGCGGCCAGATGGTCAACGTCATCGGCCGCTACACCGGGGCGACGGGCCGCTTCATGTATCACTGCCACATCCTGGAGCACGAGGACATGGCCATGATGCGGCCGTTCCTGGTCACCCCGGGCCAGGTGCTCGTCTTCGACCACCACCGCCCGGGCGGCGGCCACCACGGCGTCGCCTAGGACACGTCGGCGCCGGCAGCCGGGGTGCCCCGGCTGCCGGTGCCGTACGGCTCACACGTGCCACACGCGTCACACGTAGAGGAAGCCGCCCGGGACGGTGGTGGTTCCGGTGGCCGTCACCAGGGTGACGGTCGCGGTACCGGCCACTCCGGGCGGAGTGACGCCGGTGACCGTGGTGGCGGTGGCGGTCACGCCGGTGGCGGGAACGCCGTTGAACAGCACGCCCAGCACGCCGCCGAGGTTGGTCCCGTTGATGGTGAACGCCGTACCGCCGGCCACCGGTCCGGTGTTGGGAACGATGGTGGTGGGCACCGGCGGGGGCGGAGCCACGAAGTAGGTGAACCCGCCCGGAACGGTGGCGGCGCCACCGGGGCCGCTGAGGACCACGGCTACGGTGCCCGCCGAGCCCGGCGGGGTGATGCCGACCAGCTGGGTCCCGGCGGGGTTCACGGCCAGGATGGCCCCGGGGACACCGCCGAAGGTGATGCCGGTGACCGTGTTCAGGTTGGTGCCGTTGATCACGAACACGGTGCCGCCGGTGGTCGGGCCCACGGCCGGGGTGATGGAGGTGGTGGTGGGCGGGGGCGGCGCCACGTAGGTGTACGGCTGGCTGTTGCTGGTGCCGGCGGTGGTGGTCACGAGGACCTGGACGGACCCGGGCGCGTGCGGCGGAGCGATCACCACGACGACGTCGGTGGTGGGGCCGGGGTACCCCGGCCAGCCGCCGCCACCGCCGCCCCAGCCACCGCCCCAGCCGCCGCCCCAGTCACCGCCACCGGGCCAGCCGCCGCCCTGCTGGGCGTAGGGCTGGCTGACGATGGTGGCGGGGACGCCGCCGAAGGTCACGCTGATGACGTTGCGCAGGTTCGTCCCGGTCAGCTGGACGAGGTTCCCGCCGCCGGTGGGGCCCGAGTTGGGCACCACGGTCAGCAGCAACGGCGGGCCGGTCGGGGGCCAGTAGCCCGCGGTGGGTGCGGCGGCGGGCACGAGAGCGGTCGAGGTCATGGTGGGTCCTCCCGTTGGAAGGGTCAGATGAGGTGCACTGGGCGCACGCAGGCCGACAGCGGAGGAACGGAAAACTGGTGGCCGCCGAGCAGGACGCAGGAGCGGTGCACGGATGAGGCGGGAGTAACGGGGCGAATGCCCGGCTCCTGGATGGCTGACGAGGTATGGGGCAGCCTCGATGCCACGTTTTCCAGTTATCCACGCCCATCCGTGTCGCTCAAGACTTCAGAACAGCCATCACTCGTTTGGCGCATACGGGCTCGCATAGTGGCGTATTTATATGACGAACGCTCGGCTATTCGGGGGAATTCGCCGATGGAGTATCGCCTGTTGGGGTCGTAGCGCTTGTAATAAAGGACATCGATCGAACCGGTGGATCGAACCGGTAGGGAACGATCCGATGAGCCTTGCAGCGTTCCTTCTCGCCCTCGGCACGACCTGCCGCATCACCCGCTTCATCACCAAGGACACCCTGGCGGCGGGCTTCCGGATGTGGATCGCCGACCGCTTCGGTGACGAATCTCCGGTCACCTATCTGGTCAACTGCGGCTGGTGTACGAGCACGTGGGTGGGCGGCGCCACCGCCGCATACGCCTTCTCACTGGACACCACCGCGTGGTTCCAGATCCCGGCCACCGCCCTGACGCTTTCCTATCTCGCCGGTGTGGCATCGCGGTGGCTCGACTGAAAGGAAAATGCACCATGGGCTGCAACTGTGGGGGAAGAACACCCCAACCCGTTGTCCTCTACCAGTTGACGCTGCCGGACGGCACGGTCCGCCGCTACGTCACCTACCAGGAAGCCGAGGCGGCCAACAAGCGCGCCGGTTCCACCGGAGTGATCAGCACCGTCACCCGGTGAGGGCCCGGTTGTCGGTGCCGTCCGGCAGACTGCGGGCATGGATGTCACGATCAGACGGGCGCGGGACGAGGAGCTGGACGGCATCGGGGAGTTCACCGCGGCCGTGTACCTCGGCGACGGGCTGCTGGACTTCGGGGCCGAGGACCCGTATCTCGACGAGTTGCGCAACGCGCGGAAGCGGGCCACCGGATCGGAGGTGCTGGTCGCGGCGGACGCGGAGAGCGATGTGGTGCTGGGCGCGCTGGCGTTCGCCGTCCACGGGGGCACGTACGCGGAGTTGGCCCGTCCGGACGAGGCCGAGTTCCGGATGCTCGCGGTGCGGCCCGAGGCGCGGCGGCGCGGGGCGGCCGAGGCGCTGGTGCGGGCCTGTATGGACCGGACGCGGGAGCTGGGGCTCGGGGGCATGGTCCTGTCCACCCACCCCAGGATGACCACCGCCCACCGGCTCTACGAGCGGCTGGGGTTCCGGCGCACGCCGGAGCGGGACTGGGAACCGATTCCGGGGATCGCCCTGTGGGCGTTCACCGTGCGGGTGTAGGTGCCGTCGGCCGTCACCCCAGCCGACCGTCGCCCCAGCCGGCCGTCACCGCAGCCAGCCACGCTCCCGCAGGGCCGCGGTGAACGCCGCGTACGAGGCGTCGAGGGCGGCGTGCTCGCGCGCGTCGGGTTCGACGTCCCGGCCTGCGCGTACCATCGCGGCGGCGCTCGCCGTGAGGTCCGGGTGGAGGGTCCCGGAGGCGGCCAACAGGGCGGCGCCGAAGGCCGTTTCGGCATGGTCGGCGACGCGCAGCGGACGGCCGAGGACGGTGGCGCGGATCCGGGTCCACAGCGGGCTGCGGCTGCCACCGCCCGCGGCCCACAGCGGCCCCTCCACCGCCACGCCCAGCTCCGCCACCCGCTCCAGCGCGAGGCGCTCCAGGAAGGCCACGCCCTCCAGCGTGGCGCGGTGCCGGTCGGCGTCGTCGGCCGGAGTGCC
The DNA here is from genome assembly GCF_003721215.1 of Streptomyces botrytidirepellens. Lineage (NCBI taxonomy): Bacteria > Bacillati > Actinomycetota > Actinomycetes > Kitasatosporales > Streptomycetaceae > Streptomyces > Streptomyces botrytidirepellens. The sequence continues at coordinate 13,461 of NZ_RIBZ01000867.1, read as the reverse complement.
GAGGACGAAGCCCCGGGCGGCGCCGCTGACGAACGGGAAGCGCTCGCCCTCGCGGCGCAGCGGATACGCGACCACCGAGGCCGGGCCGCGGTCCGCGGCGGCGCGGTCGAGCGCGGACAGTTGGTCGGACGGGACGTGCGCGAGGGCCTCGCCACCGGTGTTGGAGGCGCCGCCCGGCAGCCACCAGCCGTCGGGGTGACGGTGGCTGTAGAGCGCGCCGGAGGGGTCGGCGATCAGGTCGCGGGTGACGCCCTTGAGGACGTACGTGGTGCCGAGGATGCCCACGAACTGCCCGGGTCGCACGGCCCCGGTGGCGAGTTGTCCGGCGCAGCCGTCGGTCATGCCGAGACGGACCGCGCACCCGGTCGGCAGCCCGGTCTCCGCCGCGGCGTCCGCGCACACCGTGCCGATGGGCGTGGCCGGTGCCCGGACGGACGGCAGCCACCGGGCCGGTACGCCGAGCGCGTCGAACACCTCGCCCGGCCACTCCCCGGCGCGCGCGTCGTAGCCGCTCTTGAGCGCGTGCGACCAGTCGGTGGCGACGGGCCCGCCGGTGAGCCGCCACCCGACGAGGTCGGGGGTGTGGAGCACGTGCCGGGCGGCCTCATGGGCTGCATGCCGGTTCCCGTGGGCCCGGTGCCCAAGGGCATCCGCATGCCCCTCCGCGCCCGACAGCCAGGCGATGCGGCCGAGGGCGGCGGTCGGGGCGACCGACAGGCCGAGGGCCTGCCAGCGCGGGGCGCCCGCCTCCTGGGCGCGGGCGTTGAGCCCGGCGGCGCGGCGGTCGTCGTACATCAGGGCGGGACCGAGGGGTTCGCCCCGGCCGTCCGCGAGGACGAGCGTGCCGGAGGTGGCGGCGACGGCCACCGCCACGACCTCCCCGCCGCCCGCCGGAAGGGCCACGGTGGCCTGACGCAGGGCCGCCGCGACGGCGGGCCACCAGGCCGTGGCGTCCTGTTCGCTGCGGCCGCCCGCGCCCCGGCGCGGGGGCGGGAGTTCCGCACTGCCCCGCGCCCGTACGCGACCGTGCGCGTCGACGCACACCACCCGCACGGCCGCCGTGGCGATGTCGATCCCCGCGACGACCTCGGCCCGGTCGGACATCACAGATCACGCCCCTCACACGTGGAGTTAAGTTAACACTGGCGATGTTAAGAAGGGCCGGGGGCGATCCTCACGTCCGTACGCTCCCGCCACTCCCCCACCAGCCGGGCGTCCGCCGCGCCGTCCACCACCAGATGGTCGAAGTCGGCCAGCGGGCACAGCCGGTGCAGCGCCGTGCGCCGCGTCTTGGACGCGTCCATCAGCAGCGCCGTGCGGGCCGCGGCGGCGAGCATGGCGCGCTTGACCAGCACCACGTCCTGCTCCTGGTGGTACGTGGTCGCCGCGTCCATGGCCGAGGTGCTGACCAGCGCCAGGTCCACCGAGACGGCCGCGATCGCCTCGGCACACGGCACGCCGAGGAAGGAGTCATGGGTGTGCGAGTACTGCCCGCCGAGCCCGATCAGCCGGATCCGGGGCACCCCGGCGAAGACCTCGATCACCCGCCGGGCGTTGGTCACCACGGTCAGCGGGGCGGACTCCACCAGCAACGGGGCGAGCGCGAGGACGGTCGTGGAGTCGTCCAGCATCACCGACATCCCGGGCTCGACCAGCTCCGCGGCGGTGGCGGCCACCGCCTCCTTCTCGGCCCGGTGGGCGCCCATCCGGTAGGCGAGGCTGGACTCGAAGACCGACGAGGGCAGGGCCGAGACCCCGCCCCGGAACTTGCGCAGCACCCCGAGCCGGGCCAACTCGTCCAGGTCCCGGTGCACGGTCATCAGGCTGACGCCGGTGAGGTCGGCCAGCTCCGCCGCGGTGGCGGTGGAGTGGGCGAGGACGTATTCGGTGATGGTCTGTCTGCGGGCGTCCTGGGAGCGGACCGTGGTCATGGGCGGGTTCCTCCCGTAGCGCCGTCGGCGGGCCCGGCGTCGGCAGGCGCGTTCGCGGTGGGCACGGTGCCGGTAGGCGCGTTCGCGGTGGGCACGGTGTCGGCAGGCGCGTTCGCGGTGGGCACGGTGTCGGTGGGGACGTTCAGGGAGCGCAGCGCCGTGCGGTCGCCGTCGACGCCGATCTCGGTCACCGCCGCGTTGTCCAGCCGGGGGAAGACCGTGCGGTAGCGGCCGACGGGGATGCCGAGCAGGGTGCACAGCGCGGTCCGCAGCAGGCTGTTGTGCGCCACGACGAGCACCGTGCGGTCCGGGTGCGCGGCGGCAAGCCGGCGCAGGGCGGCGACGGCGCGGGCCGCGGCCTCGCCGGGGCGCTCCGAGCCGGGGAAGGCGCCGGTCTCGGGGTCGTCGCGGAACGCCCGGACGGCCGCCGGATCCTCCGCCTCCATCTCGGCGAGGGTGCGGCCCTCGCCCCAGCCGAAGTCCATCTCGCGCAGGTCCTCGACCACTTCGGGGACCAGGGCCAGCGCGGTGGCGGCCGGTTCGGCGGTGTGCCGCGCCCGGCTCAGCGGGGAGCACGCCACCGCGTCGATCCCACGGCCCCGCGCCCAGTGGGCGAGGGCCCGCGCCTGCCGGTGGCCGCGCTCGGTCAGCGCGATGTCCGAGGTTCCGGCGTACCGGTTCTCCGCGTGCCACACGGTCTCCCCGTGGCGTACGAGCAGCAGTCGGGCGGTCATCCGGGTTCTCCCCTGCGTCAACCATGGCCTGAGCCATTGCCTGATCACGTCTCCGGTGTTAAATCTAGCATCGCTCATGTGATGGAGCGCCGAGGTTCCGGAGGGAAGCAGGGCATGCGCATGATCATCGGAGTGGATGTCGGCACTTCCGTCACCAAGGCCGTGGCCTTCGGCCGCGACGGGGTCGCGCGCGCCTCCGCGGCCCGCCCCAGCCGACTGGACCGCCTGCCCGGCGGCCGGGTCGAACAGGACCTGGAGGACGTGCTGCGCACCGTCGCCGAGGTGGTGCGCGAGGTGGCCGCGGCGCTCCCCGGCCCGCCCGCCGCGCTCGCGCTCACCGGCCAGGGCGACGGGCTGTGGCTGCGCGACGAGACGGGCCGGGCGGTGCGCCCGCCGATCTCCTGGCTGGACGGCCGGGGCGGCGGGACCATCGGCCGCTGGCGCGCCGACGGCACGCTCGAAGCCCTCTACGCGCTCACCGGCTCCGGGCTGTTCCCGGGCTGCCACGCCCCGCTGCTGCACTGGCTGGCCGAGCACGAGCCGGAGTCGCTGGAGCGGGCGGCGGTCGCGGGCTACTGCGTGGACGCGGTGGCCCAGCGGCTGACCGGCGCCATCACCGTGGACGCCTCCGACGCGTCGCTGCCGTTCCTCGACGTCACCACCCGTACGTATGTGCCGGACGCCCTGGAACGCTGCGGACTGTCCGGCCACGCCCGGCTGCTGCCGAGCCCCGCCGCGCCCGGCACCGTCCTCGCGCTGGACGACGAAGGGGCCCAACTGACCGGGCTGCCGCCCGGACTGCCCGTGGTCTCCGGTCCGTACGACCTCCCGGCGTGCGCCATCGGCAGCGGGGTGCGGGACGTGGGCGACGGGCTGCTCATCGTCGGCACCACGCTGGCCTGCCAGGTGCTCACCGACCGCGCGGCGGTGGACGCTTCGGCCGATCCGGCCGGAATGTGGCTGTGCACCCCCGACCCGGAGCGCTGGCTGCGCGCGATGCCCGCGATGGTCGGCACGGCCGCCCTGGAGTGGGTGCTCGATCTCACAGGGACGACCACCGCCGAGCTGGACGCCCTGCTCGACGGGAGTCCGCCGGGCGCGAACGGCGTGACCGCGCTGCCCTTCCTGTCCGGCGCCGGGGAGCGCGCCCCGTTCGTGGAGCCCGCCGCCCAGGGGCGGTTGGACGGTCTCACCCTCGCCACCACCCGCGCGGACACCGTACGGGCCGTGTGCGAGGCCATCGCCTACGCGGCCCGCCACTGCCTGGAGGCCGCCGGGCTCTCGGGGCGGCTCGCGCTGTGCGGCGGAGGGGTGCGTTCCGCCGCCTGGACGGAGATTTTCGCGAACGTCATCGGCCGCCCGGTGGTCATTCCGGACGAGCCGGAGGTCGGCGCGCGGGGCGCGGTCGCGGTCGCGTGGCGGTCGCTCGGCGACCCCGTGGACGCGTCCCGGTGGCGCTCCGCGTCCCGTACGGTCGAGCCGCGGAGCGAGCTTCGCGGCGCGTACGAGGACGGTTACGCGGGCTACCGCGACCGCCTCGCCCGTGCCCTGGAGGAATGGCGGACGAGCGGTCCGGGAAGCTAGTTTTCCCTGGGATTCCGGCGCGGCCAAAGCCCGACGCGACTAGCACATCCATACGAATCCACCCAGCTGACGACACAACATCTGGGGGCGCGTGCGCAGCACGACACAAGATGTATGCTCGTTTCCGCTGTCGCCGCAGGGGAATCCGGCGCGAATCCGGAACTGTCCCGCAACGGTGTACGTGTGCGCTTTTGCGTACCCGTGAGTCCGATGACCTGCCGACGGCCGTCTGCATACGTCCGGGCCTCGCGGGTTGGGCCGATGGACGCTGCGTGGTGTGCCGTAAAGCGGAATCGGCATGCCCGTGAGCGGCCATCGCGCACTGCCCTCGCAGGCCCCCAGCCGAGCGAGGGAGAACACTTCAGTGACCATCGCGCCCGCCGACCCGGTTTCAGAGGCAGCGGAGACTCCGGCAGCGGCCGACGCGCCCGGGACCGCCTTGTTGCGGACCCTCACCGGGCTCACCGCCGATCTGCCCGCCACCGACCCCGGCAAGGTCGCGGCCGCCGCCCTGCGCGGCCGCCATCCCGGTTCGGACGAGGCGGAGTTGCGCTCCCTGGCGACCGAGGCGGCGGCCGGACTCATCGGCGAGGAGCCGGAGTACTCCAAGCTCGCCGCGCGGCTGCTGACCCGCGCGATCGCCGAGGAGGCGGCCGGGCAGGGCGCGGACTCCTTCTCCGCGTCCGTCGCCGTGGGCCACCGCGAGGGCCTGATCGCCGACTCCACCGCCGAGTTCGTGACCGCCCACGCCGCCCGGCTGGACGCGCTGGTCGACCGGGCGCTGGCCGACGGCGCCGACGACCGCTTCGGCTACTTCGGGCTGCGCACCCTGCACAGCCGCTATCTGCTCCGCCACCCCATCACCCGTCAGGTGATCGAGACCCCGCAGCACTTCCTGCTGCGAGTGGCCTGCGGGCTCGCCGAGGACCGATCCGAGCGGGCGCTGGACGACGTCGCCGAGCTGTACCGGATGACCAGCACGCTGTCGTACCTGCCCAGCTCCCCCACGCTGTTCAACTCCGGCACCCGGCACCCGCAGATGTCCTCCTGCTATCTGCTGGACTCGCCGCTGGACGAGCTGGACTCGATCTACAACCGCTACCACCAGGTCGCGCGCTTGTCGAAGCACGCGGGCGGCATCGGTCTGTCGTACTCCCGCATCCGCGCCCGCGGTTCGCTGATCCGCGGCACCAACGGGCACTCCAACGGCATCGTGCCGTTCCTGCGCACGCTCGACGCCTCGGTGGCGGCCGTCAACCAGGGCGGCCGGCGCAAGGGCGCGGCCTGCGTCTACCTGGAGACCTGGCACGCGGACATCGAGGAGTTCCTGGAGCTGCGGGACAACACGGGCGAAGAGGCCCGCCGCACCCACAACCTCAACATCGCGCACTGGATCCCGGACGAGTTCATGCGCCGGGTCGAGGCGGACGGCGACTGGTCGCTGTTCTCGCCCGTGGACGCGCCCGAACTGGTCGACCTGTGGGGCGAGGAGTTCGACGCCGCGTACCGCAAGGCCGAGGCCGAGGGCCGGGCGCTCAAGCAGGTCCCGGCGCGCCAGCTGTACTCCCGGATGATGCGCACCCTCGCGCAGACCGGCAACGGCTGGATGACGTTCAAGGACGCCGCCAACCGCACCGCCAACCAGACCGCCGAGCCGGGCCGGGTCGTCCACTCCTCCAACCTGTGCACCGAGATCCTGGAGGTCACCGACGACGGCGAGACCGCCGTCTGCAACCTCGGCTCGGTCAACCTGGCCGCGCACCTGGGTGAGGACGGTGAGATGGACTGGGAGCGGCTGGACCGCACCGTCCGCACCGCCGTGACCTTCCTCGACCGCGTGGTGGACATCAACTTCTACCCCACGGAAGAGGCCGGGGCGTCCAACTCCCGCTGGCGGCCGGTGGGGCTCGGCCTGATGGGCCTCCAGGACGTCTTCTTCCGGCTGCGGCTGCCGTTCGACTCGCCCGAGGCGCAGGCGCTCTCCACCCGGATCTCCGAGCGCATCATGCTCGCCGCGTACGAGGCGTCCTGCGACCTCGCCGAGCGCCACGGCCCGCACCCGGCCTGGGCCGAGACCCGCACCGCGCGCGGCGTGCTCCACCCGGACCACTACACCGGCGCGCAGGCCGCCTGGCCCGAGCGCTGGGAGGCGCTGCGCACCCGAATGGCGACCACCGGCATGCGGAACTCGCTGCTGCTGGCGATCGCGCCGACCGCCACCATCGCCTCCATCGCGGGCGTGTACGAGTGCATCGAGCCGCAGGTCTCCAACCTCTTCAAGCGCGAAACGCTCAGCGGTGAGTTCCTCCAGGTCAACAACTACCTGGTGAACGACCTGAAGAAGCTCGGCGTGTGGGACACCCAGACCCGTGACGCGCTGCGCGAGGCCAACGGCTCGGTCCAGGACCTCTCCTGGGTTCCCCAGGACGTACGCGACCTCTACCGCACCGCGTGGGAGATCCCGCAGCGCGCCCTGATCGACATGGCGGCGGCCCGCACCCCGTACCTCGACCAGAGCCAGTCGCTGAACCTCTTCATGGCGGCGCCGACCATCGGCAAGCTCAGCTCGATGTACGCGTACGCCTGGAAGCGCGGCATCAAGACCACCTACTACCTGCGCTCCCGCCCGGCGACCCGGATCGCCCAGAGCGCCCGCGGTGGCGCCGCCACGGCCACCGTCCCCGCCCCCGTCCCCGCCCAGCAGACGCCCGCCGAGGCCGACGCGGTCGCCTGCTCCCTGGAAAACCCCGAGTCCTGCGAGGCCTGCCAGTAATGCCCACCGCATCCGAGATGACCACCGCGAACACCGCGACGGATCACGCCAAGAATCTGCTCGACCCCGGCTTCGAGCTGACCCTGCGGCCGATGCGGTACCCGCAGTTCTACGACCGCTACCGGGACGCGATCAAGAACACCTGGACCGTGGAAGAGGTCGACCTCCACTCGGACGTCGCCGACCTCGCCAAGCTGTCCCCCGGTGAGCAGCACATGATCAGCCGACTGGTGGCGTTCTTCGCGACCGGCGACTCGATCGTGTCCAACAACCTGGTGCTGACGCTCTACAAGCACATCAACTCCCCCGAGGCGCGGCTGTACCTGTCGCGGCAGCTCTTCGAGGAGGCCGTGCACGTCCAGTTCTACCTGACCCTGCTGGACACCTACCTGCCCGACCCGGACGACCGGGCGGCGTCCTTCGCGGCGGTCGAGAACATCCCCTCCATCCGGGAGAAGGCGGAATTCTGCTTCCGCTGGATGGACTCGGTGGAGAAGATCGACCGCCTGGAGTCCAAGGCCGACCGCCGCCGCTTCCTGCTCAACCTGATCTGCTTCGCGGCGTGCATCGAGGGCCTCTTCTTCTACGGCGCCTTCGCCTACGTCTACTGGTTCCGCTCGCGCGGCCTCCTGCACGGCCTCGCGACCGGCACCAACTGGGTGTTCCGCGACGAGTCCATGCACATGGAGTTCGCCTTCTCCGTCGTGGACACCGTCCGCGAGGAGGAGCCCGACCTCTTCGACGACGACCTGGAGCGCCAGGTCACCGACATGCTGAAGGAGGCCGTCCAGGCGGAGCTCCAATTCGCCCACGACCTCTGCGGCGACGGCCTGCCGGGCATGAACACCGAATCGATGCGCGCCTACCTGGAGTGCGTCGCCGACCAGCGCCTGGCGCGCCTCGGCTTCCCCGCGGTCTTCGGCTCGGAGAACCCGTTCTCCTTCATGGAACTCCAGGACGTCCAGGAGCTGACCAACTTCTTCGAACGCCGCGCCTCGGCCTACCAGGTCGCGGTCGAGGGCTCGGTCTCCTTCGACGACGACTTCTGACCGTCTCCGGGTGATACACCCCTTCGCTCGCGACACGGCCGCGCTCTTCCCGGAGCGCGGCCGTGTCGTCGTTGACATCCCCTGTCACCGACGGAACATTGGTTTGGCTCGGTTTACATAACGCTGAATCACCGAGGGGCACATGGGGTACAAGGGGGACGGCTTCTCCATCGACAACACTTCCATCAACGGCAGTTCGAACCTGCTGATCGAGATGGCGGGGCTGCTCTATGAAGGGCGCCCTGACGGCGACCTCTGCACCATGGCGCGAGCGCCGCGCGCCCATCCCGGCGTGGCGGCCAAGGCAGACCGGTTCGCCCGCTTCGCGAACGACCAGTACCAGGACCTGACGACGCTGCTCGCCGCGCTCTCCACTCGCCTCCGGGAAACCGGCGGCAGCTATGTCGACTTCGACGGAGACGTCGCGGACGCAAGGATGTCGAGTTCCTCGAAGACTGCAATCCCAAGCTCGTCGAGCGCAATTCCGATGAATTCCGCCGGCTACGTGACCTGCTGCTCGAGATCGAACCCGCCGCGAAACGCGCCGCCACCGGCACGGAGTGGGTGAGCAAGAGCCGCGAGCCCTACGACGACCGGCTGCGTCAAGCCCGTGACATGATCGCGCACCTCGCCGAGGGCTACGACGCGGCCCGCAAGGCGCTGCTGCACTACTCCGCGGCGCTGGACACCGCCAAGGCCCACTACGCCAACGGCAAGGCCGCCGAGCAGACCCTCGCGGATCTCATCGCACAGGTCGGCCAGGCCGTCACGCGTACGGCTCAGGAGGCCGAGCCGATGCGCCAGTGGGAGGACATGCGCGGCACCACCGGCTTCCTGGACTGGGCCGCTGAACTCACCATGGACATCGACGACATCAAGGACGACGCCAACCGCGCCCACGATCAGGCGAGTTCGGACTTCGGCAACGCGAAGACCGTCGAGAAGGACGCGCGCGACGACTGCCTCGCCACGCTGAGGAAGGCATACAAGGCTCTGCCCGATTTCCGCGGTGGCAGCTTCGCCGACGCCAAGGATCTGCTCGACAGCATCCCGGCGCTGCGCAAGGAGGCGGGCGAGGCCCGCAAGGACCCCCTCACCCGGCTCGAGGGCAGCGGCCCCAAGGCAGAGTTCGCTCCCCCGGTGGGCAAGGACGATGTCTCCCCCGCTCTCTGGGTCATCCGGATGAAGCTCCAGGACCTTCCGGAGGCCACCGGCAGTTACTGGATCCCGCCCCTGTCGAACGAGGGCCGGGCCGAGTGGATCTCGGCGAACAAGGACATCATCAACGCCGCCGCCAAGCACTCGGGGCTGACCCCGGAGTTGGTCGCGGGCATCGCCTGGCAGGAGGTCGGCGGCCAGCCCGGGCCGGCGGACGACATCACCGACTCGGTCCGGGAGACAGCGGAGCAGGACTGGTTCCCCGTCACCCCGGAGAACCTCCCCGACCGGCTCGGCGGCGACAAGGACGAAACCTCCTTCGGGCCCATCGCGATCCAGGTGCGACGTGGTGCGGAGGTGCTCGGCTACGGCCCCGAGAACCTCACCGGCAGCCAGCGCGACCAGATCGAGGCGGCGCTACAGGACCCCGGTCAGAACATCTTCATCGCTTCCGAATACCTCGCGATGCTGAAGGCCGAGAGCGACTTCGCCGACGTACCCGCCGACCAGATGACGCCGGAGCAGCGCCAGGAGCTGGGGGCCCGCTACAACGGAGGACCGTACTGGCAGGACGGCAGCGCGCAGAACTACGGTAAGGCCTTCGACGGCAACCTGAAGGACGCGCGGAGGGCCCTGGAGTGACCAGCTTTCTTCGGTGGGCCGGTGCGGCGGTCCTGGTCCTCGCGAACCTCGTCAACGTCTACTTCGCCTTTTGGGCGCTGGTGACGGAGCCCGGAGGCGACTGGGACGAGAACACGCTCACCGGTATCGAGACGGCGTCGTTCTCCGTGGTCCTCGTGGGGGTCGTGACCCTGCTGCTCGCGGCCCTTCCGGTCAGGAAGGGGGCGCTCAGCCGGTGGTGGCTGGCGCCGCCCGCGGTGTTCATCGTCCTGGGGGCAGCACGCTGGACGTACATCGCGCAGTACTACCCCCAGGCGGCGAACGGCCCCTGACCCACGCCGATGTCAGTCGTTCGGCACCGTCTCGTAGCGCGCGGTGCCCTCGGCCATCTGCCGGAGGACGTCCTTGCGGTCGCGCTTGGAGAGGCGGTCGATGTAGAGGTAGCCGTAGAGGTGGTCCGTCTCGTGCTGGAGGCAGCGGGCGAAGTAGCCGGTGCCGCGCACGGTGATCGGGTTGCCCTCGGCGTCCTGGCCGCGCACCACCGCGTAGTCCGGGCGGGCCAGCTCGCAGTAGGCGGTGGGGACCGACAGGCAGCCCTCGTTGGAGTCGTCCAGGACGCGGCGGTCGGCGGGCAGCTCCTCCAGCACCGGGTTGCAGACCACGCCGACGTGACGTACGCCCTCGTCGTCCAGGCAGTCGTAGACGAAGACCTTGAGGTCGACGCCGATCTGGTTGGCGGCCAGGCCCACGCCCTCCGCCGCCCGCTGGCTGGCGAACATGTCGTCGATCAGCGCCGCGAGCTCGTCGCCGAACTCGGTGACGTCCTGGCACTCCTTGTGGAGCACCGGGTTGCCGACGACGGTGATCGGGCGGGCGGTGCCGCGCTCGCGGTACGCCCGCTCGCGCTCCTCGCAGTCCTCCGTGTCCACGACGAACTCGTCGTCCACCTGCTGCTTCGTGGTCCCTTGCTGCGACATCGTCCGCCGTACGCCTTCCTTCAAACCCTGATGCGTCGCCCTACAGGGTACGGCCCGCCCCGGCGGCCAGGGGGATCAGTGGCCCTTTCCGGGCATTCAGCAGACCTCTTCCAGGTCGCGCCACTCCCGGGTGTCCGGGCTGTCGGCGACCCAGCCGTCCAGCAGCCCCCGCACCAGCCCGCTGGGGGCGGCGATCCCGCATTCGCGCTCGGCGACCCACAGCGAGCCCGAGCCCGCCGTGCGGTGCCCCAGCGGACCGGGGTGGCCCGGCTCGCTGTGGTCGTGCGGGTCCAGGTGCTCGCCCTCGCCCTCGTCGCTGGGCATCCGGCTCTCCGAACAGGAGCGGCACAGCAGCCGCACCGACGACGACCAGTCCTCGGCGGCGAAGCCCGCGTCGGCCGCCAGTCGCTCCAGGGCGTCCCGGTCGGCTTCGGTGGCCGCCTCCAGCAGCACCACCCAGGTCGGCACCGGGGACGGCGCCCACAGCTCGATCTCGTCGAAGACGGGGTAGGCCGGGCCCGCGGCGGTCACGCGCTCACCGTGCGGAACGCCGTCGTGCAGCACGACCTCGCCCCAGCGCCGCCCGGAGGACGGCAGCGGGATCGACAGCACCTCGATCCGGGCCGGGTCCAGCCGACGGCCCCAGACCACCTCGGCCTCGCCCTCGGGCGACAGCCGCACCGCCGCGCTGCCCAGCTCCATGCCGAGCGGCTCACCGGACGCGGACGCCTCCCCGGGCACCTTCAGCCCGTACGCCTGCCAGGCGCGGCGGGCCAGCGGCCAGTCCTGGAGGGCGGTCGCGGCGATGCCCACGTTCCACCAGTCGGGAGCGCCCGCCTCGCGGTCCAGCAGGGCGACGGCGCGCAGCCCGGCGGCCCGGGCCTGCTCCCAGTCGTGCCGGAACTTGTGCAGCAGCGCGAGGTTGAACCAGGACTCCGACAGCCACGGCTCCAGGTCGGCGGCGCGGGTCAGCAGCGCTCCCGCGTCCTCGTACCGGCCGTCGCCGATGAGCGTGAACGCACGGTCCGTGGCCTGCCGCCATGAGGCGGACGGCCGGTGCCGTACCTTGCCGAAGATCTTCACGATTCCCGCCTGCCGGTATCGAAGTAGTCCCGTACCAGAGCCTTGCGCGGACGGTGTCGCCCTCCCTGGAAGACAACCTGCCACACATCCGCGGACATCTCAGCCCAGCCCCTCACCCTTCGGCCGGGAGACGATGCCCACCACACCTCCTTGCCACCGGACATCGGCCCGACACCCCTCTCTCGCATCCAACCATGCCTCTTGGGAGACCCGCTCATTACCGGCGAGTTCCACCTTCGTCACCGTGGGCGGTCGTGCGGCGGGCGGGACAGCACCGTCGCCAGCGCCTCCACCACCGCCGGATCGAAGTCCCGCGCGGTGGCCAGCCGCAGCCGCTCCAGGGCGCACAGCGGCGCCGCACCCCCCTGTCCCGCGGCCGCCGGGCCTCCCGCCGCCTCGGTGTACGCGTTCACCGCGCGCACGATACGCGCGGACAGGGGCTGTTCGCGGTACGGGTCCGCCTGCCGTTCGACGATCACCGCGACCTCCGCGGGCACCCCCGTCTGCCGTACCACGGCACCCCCCAGCAACGCGATTCGCCGCTGCTCGGAGCGGGCCAGCGGCTCGGTCGCCCCGGCCGGAACCGGGTCCACCAGGGACAGCTGCCCGATGTCGTGCATCAGCGCCGCGTATTCCAGCACAGTCAGAGCGGGCTCGGAAAGCCCCAGCTCACGGCCGACCGCCCGGCTGAGCCCGGCGACTTTACGGGCATGCCCGGCCGGGGTGTACCCGGCGATCTCCGTCGAGCGGGCCAGGGAGGCGATGGTCTGCCGGCAGGTGGCCCGGATCGCGGCGTAGCGGCGGAACGAGTACTGGATCAGCAGCGGCGGCAGCGCCAGCACCGGCAGCGCCCACAGCCCGGTGACGGCCACCGTGAGCGCCATCACCACCCCGGTCGCGCAGATCGCCGACCCTATGCCGGTCAGCGCCCGCAGCTCGTCACGCAGCAGCGGCCCGTACGGCCAGCCGGTGCGGGCGCGGGCCAGGGCGGCCGCGAGCACCGCGTCGCACAGCGCGGTCAGGGCCAGCACGCCGAGCAAGTAGCCGACGAGGGCGGGGCCGTGCCCCAGCCAGGAGGCCAACCGGCCGGTGTGGTGCAACGGTTGGAAGCAGGTGGCCGCGAACGCCACGGTCAGCACGCGCCGGGCGGTGCGGCCCGGGTCGGCCGGGCGCCCGAGCGCCATGCGCGGCACCAGGCCCGTCAGGGAGGCCGCCACGACGACGGTGACGACCTGGAGCACCCCGTGGCTCGTGGGCTCCCCGCCCAGCCGCCCCAGCAGCGCGTACCCGAGGGCGCCCGCAGCAGCCAGGGGCGTGGGCTCGCCGCGCTGCTCGTGCGCCCCGCTCGCGCGCGGGAGCGCGGCCGGGGCGTCACCACACCGGATGGCTTCCCCGAGGGCGATGAGCAGCCCGAAGGCCAGCGCCGCCCCCGGCTCGCGTATCCCGTGCCACTCCGTCCAGGCGAGCGCCACCACGGCGAGCGTCCCGGCGGCGCCGTACACCGCGCCGAGGGTGCCCCTGCCGCCCCGCCGCCGGGCCGCGGGCGGGGCG
>NZ_RIBZ01000868.1:0-26972 GCF_003721215.1 Streptomyces botrytidirepellens | reverse complement strand
GCCCGCCGGGGGCGCGGCGCCGTTCCCGGGCGGGGCCGCGGTCCCGTCGCCGTCCGCCATCGGCCACCTCCGGTCGCCCCGGGTGCCCCGCCGGGGGCGCGGGAAACAGCGGGCCGGAACTCCGGCCGTATTCCGCTTCCCCCGCCGCCGCGACATCGTTAGGTTCGGGGTGCCCCACCCTGTAACGCCCCCTGAACCATGGAGGAATGCCGCACGTGTCCCGCGAACTCCATCACCGCGCGGTCGTCGCCGACGCCCACAACGATCTGCTGATCGCCGTCGCCGCCCGCCCGCCGCGGCGCTGGGCGTCCTTCTTCCGGGAGCGGTGGCTGCCCCAGCTGCGCGAGGGCGGGGTGGACCTCCAGGTGCTGCCGGTCTTCATCGACGACCAGTTCCGTCCCGAAGGGGCGCTGCGGGAGACGCTGCGCATGATCGAGTGCGCCCATACGCTGGCCGAGGGCAACGCGGACGAGGTACGGCTGTGCCTGGACGGGTCCGACATCGACGCCGCGCTGGCGGAGGGCAGGATCGCGCTGGTGCTGGCGCTGGAGAGCGCCCCCGGGATCGACGCCGACGTGGAGCTGATCCCGACCGTCCACCGCCTGGGCGTGCGGGTCGCGTCCATCGCCCACTGGGGGCGTACCGCGCTCGCCGACGGCAGCGGCGAGGACGCCACCGGCAGCCGGCTGACGGCGGCCGGGGTCGAGGCGCTGCGGGAGATGGAGCGCCTGGGCATCCTCTTCGACGTCTCGCACCTGAGCGCCTCGGGCGTCGCCCATGTGCTGGAGCTGGCCACCCGCCCGGTGATGGCCACCCACTCGTCGGCGCGTGCGCTGCTCGACCACCACCGCAACCTCACCGATGAGCAGATCCGCGGCATCGTGGCCACCGGTGGCATGGTGTGCGTGAACTTCCTCGGCGAGTTCCTGGCCGTCGATCCCGCCGAGCGCACGGTGGACCGGCTCGCCGACCACATCGCCCACATCGCGGAGGTCGCCGGGCCGGACCGGGTGGGTCTGGGGCCGGACTTCATCAAGGAGGTCAGCGCCGACGTCAACCCGCCGTGCTGCGAGGACCTGGAGTACGCCGAGCTGCTCGTCCCGGGCCTGGAAGGGCCTCGCGGCCTCCCCCTGGTCACCGATGCGCTGATCGACAGGGGGTTCTCCGAGGCGGCGGTCCACCAGATCCTCGGCGGCAATGTGCTGGACCTGTTCCGCAAGGAACTGGGCCGCCCCGCCTGAGCCGACGGGCCGCTCACCCGCGCCGGCTCGCCCGCCCCAGGAGGAAGGGGACCGCCAGGTGGTGGACCGGCGCGGCCACGGCCCACACCACGCGGCCGAGGGGCCCGTGGAAGCGCACCGAGGTGACCCATACGACCCTCGCGCCGTCCACGACCACGACGTTGCGCGCGGCGACCAGCCGCGAGCGCGCCGCCAGGGTGGCCGAGTCGGCGCCGGAATCCGTGAGCGGCCAGCCCAGGACATGGGCCGGCGATGTCCTCGGCCCCAGCCGGAGCCCCAGGCCGAGGGTCCATCCGCGCACCAGGAACCACCGCGACAGGGCCGGGGCGCCCTCGAACGTGGCCCGCGCCCACTGCTCGGGGGTCCGGGCCCGAGGTGCCGTCAGCTCGAACGCCGAGACGTAGTCGGGCTCCCCGAAGTCCTCGCCGCCCGGCATCACCTGTGGCACGTCGACCCGGCGTACTCGCGCGGTCGTCATGGGAAGTGCTCCTTCCGCAGCGCCTGACGGCGGTCCCCGGTGCACGGACACAAGACGGCCTCGGAGTCTATGCGACGGGCTCGCACGGCGCGCAGGCGACGCGGCGCCGGGGCGCGTCCGCACGGGCGGTGAGTTCGGGTACGACCGTGAAGACACCGATCGCCGCCAGCGCGGCGCCGAACCAGACCGGGGCCCGCAGGCCGAAGGTGTCGATGGCCAGCCCGCCGGCCGAGGAGCCGATGATGACGCCGAGGGTGATGAAGGAGGTGTGGACGGTGTTCACCAGCGGCCCGGCGTTGCCGATGCGCTGCACCCGGGTGACCATCGCGGGGTTCATGGTGACGCCGACCAGGCCGATGCCCATCATGAACACCACGGCGGGGACGCTGAGATGGGCCAGCAGGGCGAAGCCGAGGAGGAAGCCCGTGTTGAGGATCAGCCCGCACAGCAGGACCTGCGGGGTGTGCCGGTCGGCGAGGCGTCCGACGATGGTGTTGCCCACCACGGTGGCGGCGCCGTAGGCGATGAGCAGCAGCGGGACGGTTCCGGCGCCGAATCCGGTGACCTCGGTGAGGATCGGGTTGAAGTAGCTGAACGCGGAGAAGGTGGCGCCGATGATGAGGGTGCTGGTGGAGAGCGCGAGCCACAGCCGGCGGTTGCGGAATACGGCCAGCTCCTGCCGGAAGGTCCCGCCGCCCTCGGCGCGCTCCAGCCGGGGCA
Organism: Streptomyces botrytidirepellens; assembly: GCF_003721215.1. NCBI lineage: Bacteria > Bacillati > Actinomycetota > Actinomycetes > Kitasatosporales > Streptomycetaceae > Streptomyces > Streptomyces botrytidirepellens. Next base: position 24,533 of record NZ_RIBZ01000868.1, on the reverse strand, counting down.
CCCCGGCGAGCGTGCACAGTGCCGCGGCGACGGCCAGGACCGAGATGGCCCAGAAGGCGGCGCGCCAGCCGAGGTGTTCACCGATCAGGGTGGACACGGGCAGCCCCAGCAGGGTGCCGAGCATCAGTCCGTTCATGGCCACTCCGATGGCGCGGCCACGTATCTCGGGGCGGGTGAGCCGCGCGCACATCGAGATGGCGACTCCGAAGAATGCCTGGGAGGCGGTGCCGGTGATGACGCGCGCGAGCATCATGACCCCGTATCCGGGTGCGGTGGCGGCCAGCACGTTGCCCGCCAGGAAGACGGCGAACACCACCATCAGCGCGGTCTTCTGAGGTGTCCTCAGCAGCGCGACGGTCAGCAGTGGCCCTCCGAGGGCCATGGCGACCGCGAAAGCGGTGATGAGATAGCCGACCTGCGGGATGGTGACGTCCAGCCCTTGGGCCATCTGCGGCATCAGGCCGGCTACGGCGAACTCACTGGTGACCATGGCGAAGATGCCGAGGGCCAGCACATAGACGGCACGGGGCATGGTGCTCCTCATTGGTTTTAGATCGAACAGTGCAAAACTTGGGCATGAAAACGGCCCTTCCGGGCCGGGCAGGGCTCAGTGGATCAGCACATCACGGCATCAGGACATCCATGGCCGTCGAGGCGATGGACTCCAGCTCGGCGCGGCCGGCGCCACCCCGGGCCGCGACCCGCATTCCACCGGTCACCGCGTTGACGAAGCGGGCCAGCGACTCCGCGTCACGGGCGGATGCGATGTGACCGTCGCGCTGACCGCCACGCAGCGCGACGCCGAGAGCGGCCAGTCGGCGCTCCAGGTCCCGCTCCAGCATCGCGGCGATCTCCGGATCGCGCCCGGCGAGCTCCACCGTGGTGTTGACGGTCAGGCAGCCGAGGCTGTGACCGTGCGCCCGCTCCTCGAATTCGCTGTCGATGATGGTGGCGAGGAAGGCGCGGATCCGCTCCACGACCGGCCGCTCCTCGTCCTCCAACAGGTCGATCTGGGCGGTGGTCTTGATGTCGATGTAACGGGCCAGCGCCCGCTGGAACAGGTCGTGCTTGCTGTGGAAGGTGTTGTAGATACTGCTGCGGCCCAGTCCGGTGGCGGCGCACAGATCCTGGGTCGAGGTGGCCTCGTAGCCGTTCGCCCAGAAGGCGCGCATCGCCGCGTCCAGGGCCCGCTCCTCGTCGAACATCCTCGGCCGGGCCATGCGAGGACCGTAACACGTTTTGGAACGGCCAGTGCAATAGGGGGCGGGCGGCATCGCCGCCGCGATGCCGCCCGCTCATCGAGGGGCCGTCAGGAGCCTGCCACCGTCGCGGGTTCCGCGGGCGGCCCGGCCGGGGTGTCCGCACCCGCGCGCACCCACAGTGGCTTCAGCCGGTAGGTCAGCAGGTAGAGCACCACGGAGGCGACCGCGCCGACGTACATGCTCAGGTCTCCGGCGCCGGGGTACGCCGAGGCGAACGCCCCGGTGTACAGCTTGGACTCCCAGAAGGGTATGGACGCCACCACGCCGCCCGCCCAGGCGACGAAGCCCCAGGAGAGCACCCGCGCGCGGTCGTACAGTTCGGCGATCCGCGCCGGGTCGGAGCGGCCGCCCAGCCAGTAGTCCAGGAGCAGCACGGTGGCGAAGGGCGCGATGAAGTACGCGGTGAGGTTGAGGAACACGGAGAACTTCTCCTCGATCCCCGACTCGCCCCACAGGCTGATCACATACGCCAGCAGACAGATGACGGTGACCGCCTGGGTCCGGGTGACCGGCACCTTCAGGGTCTGGACGGAGATCGCGCCGCCGTAGACGTTGAGGAAGTTCTGCGCGAGCGCGGAGAGGCCGACCGCGATGAGCGCGGGGATGGCGAACGGCCCGGCCAGTTCGTGGAGGGCGGTGATCGAGTCGGTGCTGTTGGCGTTCGAGCCGACCAGGACGCCCAGGATGCCGAGCCAGGCGATGGTGACGAAGTTGCCGAACCCGGTGTACCAGGCGGTGCGGTTGACCACCTTCGGGGTGTCGGGCAGATAGCGCGAGTAGTCGGAGGCGAACGGTGCCCAGGCGACGAGGAAGGAGAGGAACCAGCCGCAGAAGGTGATCCAGCCGCCCGTGTCGCCGATGTAGCCGGACGCCTTGGGGTTGGCGTCGAAGGTGCCAGCGCCGCGCACCAGGGCCACGACAGTGATCATCATGAACAGCGGGGTCAGCACATAAGTGAGCACACGCTGAAGGAAATTGATCATGTTGTAGCCGAAGATGGACACCACCAGCTCGATGACGGTGAGCAGCAGTCCACAGATCCAGTAGGGCAGATGCGTCAGCTCGGCGATCGCCTTGCCACCGAGGATCACGGTGACCGAGGCCCAGCCGACCCCGGCGAACACATTGATGTACGCCACCGGCAGGAAGTTCCCGAAGAAGCCCAGCGGCCCGCGCGCCTGGATCTGCTGCGGCACCCCGAGCCGTACGCCCATCTTGGACATCACGGCCATCAGCACCGATCCGACCCCGGCCCCGACGACGATCGCGGCGACCGCGCCGGTGAAGCTGAGGCCCAGGCTGATCGCGCTGAATCCGAGCAGGATGATGGGGAAGTTGAGACCGGCGGCGAACCAGACGAAGAACTGTGAGCTGGGTTTGCCGTGCCGCTCGTTGTCGGGGATGTGGTCGACCCCGAAGGGTTCGACTTTGGTGACCGCGCTGCCGTAGACCGGCGCCGCATCGTCGTGGGTCATGGGCGTGCTCCTGGGGGACAGGGGAGATCTGGGCGTCAAGGGGTGGCGATGAGCGGGGGGAAGGGTGGGTCCAGGCGCGGCCGGGGGCGTCTCACCACGGCAAAGGCGCTGTGTTCGAGATATCGAAAAACCCACCGCCACTGTAGACCAGAGGTGCGAGGTCCTCGTGACGGGCCGCGACCACCCGGCCGGTGAAGACGGTGTGGCTGCCCGCCTCCAGCCGTTCGCCGATCTCCACCTCCAGCTGGGCGCAGGACCCGTCGATCAGCGGTGCGCCGTGGGCGCCCGCGGTCCAGGACAGCCCGGCGAACTTGTCGTCCGACTTGGACGCGAAGACCTTGGCGACGTCGAGCTGGTTCGCGGCGAGGATGTTGATGCCCAGGTGGGTGGCCCGGTGCAGCGCGGGGTGGGTGGTGGAGCTGCGCTGCACGCACACCAGCACCATCGGCGGGTCCAGCGAGATGCTGGAGAAGGCGTTGACGGCCAGCCCCCTGGGCGTACCGGCGTCGTCGGTGGTCACCACGGTCACGCCGGTGATGAACTTGCGGTGCACCCCGCGCACCAGATCGGCGTCGACGGCGGCCTCCTGGGTGGTGGTGATGATCCCCAGCGCCTCCAGCAGCTGGCGGGGATCCCAGGTCACCCATTCCTCGGCGATCACACCGCCGTCGAAGTGGGTGAAGGTGGCGCCGGAGACCTCGACCGGGCGGCCGGTGGGCGGCACGCCGAGGAAGTCGCCGGTGTGGCTGCCGGTGCTGCGCCAGCGGATCGCCAGCTCCTCGCCGTCCTCCACGATCTCCTCGATCTCGGTGTGCAGATCAGGGAACGCCTCGCGGATGGCGCGGACGGAGTCCTTGAACTGCTCGCGGTCCTGGGGCGCCGCGGCGGGGCCGCGGCGGCGCACGTAGCCGGGGCTGAGCAGTTCGTCGAGCGCCTCCACCCGGCCCTGATCCCAGGCGGCCTGCCAGGCGGAGCGGATGCGGGCGGTGCGGTCAAGAGTGTGCGTCATGACGGATCCCTCATTCAGCTCTTGTATGGCAGAGGACGGTAGGAATGCCATCCGCCACTGTCAACACCTTGGGACAAATGAGCCGGGAAAGAACCGTTCTCGCACCAAATACACAGGTCAAAGTTGTTGCCTGGACGTTAACCCTTGACGGGCACCAACCGGACTCCTAGCCTCCCTGCCATGGCACAGCGTGACCCGGAAGAACAGGACGGACGCTGCATGCGCTTCTCGATATTCCACAACCTCGGAGCACCGGGCCGGCTCGGCTCCTACGCCGAAGTCATGGACGAGGCCCGGGAGTTCGCGGTCGCCGCCGACCGGGCGGGCTTCTGGTCCACCTGGTATACCGAGCACCACTTCGGCCACGAGGCGATCGAGATCACCCCGAACCCGGTCCTGATGGGCGCCGACATCGCCGCCCGCACCGAGAACATCCGGATCGGCCAGGCGGCGAACATCGCCACCTTCTGGCATCCGCTCCGGCTCGCCGAGGACATCGCGATGCTCGACCAGCTCTCCGGCGGCCGCGTCGAGGTGGGCCTCGGGCGCGGGCTGTACGGTCGCGAGGCGCTCAACCTGAACGCGCTCGCCGATCCGCGCGACCAGGAGCAGAACCGCGCGCTGTACGACGAGACCGTGGAGATCCTCCGCAAGGCGTGGAGCGGCGAGTTCTTCTCGCACCACGGCCGCTTCTACGAGTTCCCCGCCCCGGGGGTGAAGTGGAACCACCCCCTCTCCCCCGCCACCCCGGACTACATGGAGGACGGGGTCATCACCAAGATGCAGGTCACGCCGTACCCGTTGCAGCGCCCGCATCCGCCGCTGTGGCAGGTCATCGACAGCCCGCGGTCGATCCGGGCGGCCGCGGCCGACGGGGTCCAGGGGATGTTCTGGCTGCCGCCGGTCTCGGCGCTCAAGGAGCGCTTCGAGCTGTACCGCTCCACCGCGAGCGAGGCATCGGGCCGCGCGTATGCGCTCGGCGAGGGCATCGGCCTGGTACGGGACGTGTACGTCGCCGACACCATGGAGCAGGCCCGGGCCGACTTCGAGGAGGCGCTGATGACCACCTACCGGTGGATCATGCACTTCCGAGGCCTGGGCAACCTGATGGAGGCGGGCGAGGAGCTGACCGACGCCCACGAGCTGTCCTTCGACTTCCTGGCGGAGCGCAATCTGCTGGTCGGCACCCCCGAGTACGTCTCCGAGAAGATCGCCGAGCTGCGGGACGAGGTGGGCCTGGAGCATCTGCTGCTGTGGACCACCCACCCCGGCCTGGAACACCGCAAGGCGATGCGCAGCCTGGAGCTGTTCGCGGAGAAGGTCATGCCGCGGTTCACCGGTGGCGGCGGCCATGAGTGACCTGGGCCTGCGCAAGGTCGTCAGCGTCACCGACGAACTGCTGCTGGAGCTGGGGCGGCCGGTGGCCGTGCCGGTGCGCCGGGCCGCGGCGGCCGCGGTGATCCGTAACCCATGGGCGGGCCTGGGCCTGGTCGCCGATCTCCAGCCCGAGGTCGAGCGGATCGCCCCGGGGCTGGCGCGGCTGCTCACCGACCGGGTGAGCGAGGCGCTGGGCGGCGTGGACCGCGTCGAGGCGTTCGGCAAGGCCGCGATCGTCGGCCTGAACGGGGAGATCGAACACGGCGGGGCGCTGATCCACACCCCGTTCTTCGGCAACGTCCTGCGGGAGCTGACCGAGGGCACCTCGATCATCGTGTTCAGCGACGACCGGCTTCCGGCGGGCGAGCCGCTGACCGTACCGCTGTGGCACAAGACGGCGGCCGCCACCCGCTCGCACTACCAGACGTGCCAGATCCGCATCCCCGACGCGCCCCGGCCCGACGAGATCGTGGTCATCGCGGCCGGTGCCTCAGGCCCCCGCCCCAACGCGCGCATCGGGGACCGGGCCACCGACCCCGTCATCCGCCTCGCCGACCTGGAAGGCCAGGAAGACCGCGAAGGCCGGGAAGACACGAAAAACATGGAGACCGTGCAGTGAACGTCCGCAAGATCATCACCTTCACCGAGGACATCCACAGCGAGGGCGGCCGCCCCGTGGACCCGCCCGCCCGGACCGCGGTGGTGCTCGCCATCATCGAGAACCCCTGGGCCGGGCAGGGCTACGTGGCGGATCTGCTGCCCGGTATCGACGAGGTGGCGCCGAAGCTCGGCGAGCTGCTGGCGCCCCGGGTGGTCGAGGCGCTGGGCGCGCCGGTCGAGGCGTACGGCAAGGCCGCCGTCGTGGGCCTGGACGGGGAGATCGAGCACGGCTCCGGGCTGATCCACACGCTCAAGTTCGGCGACCACTTCCGCCGGGCGGCGAAGGCCACCACGCTGCTGCCCGCCGTGGAGAAGCGCGCGGCCGCGGGCACGGTCTTCGACATCCCGCTCAAGCACATCACCGATGCCACGATCCGCTCGCACCACCAGAGCATCGAGGTGCGGGTGGCGGACGGACCACGCGCCGACGAGATCGTGGTCGGGCTCGCGGCCGCCGCCCAGGGCCGCCCCCAGGCCCGGCTGGCCCCGCTCGCCACGGAGCAGTGAGCGGCGTGGGTACGCCCGGGGCGCGCTCCACCACCCCGGTCGCGCTGGGCCACGAGACGCACGGCGCCGGGCCCGGCCTCGTCCTGCTGCACGGCGTCGGGCTCGACCGGAGCATGTGGGAGCGGTGTCTGCCCGCGCTCACGGCCCGGCACCGGGTCACGCTGGTCGACCTGCGCGGCCACGGCGCCTCCCCGGCCGCGGCCCCCGGGGTGTCGCTCGCCGAGCTGGCCGCGGATGTCGCGGCCCTGCTGAGCGGACCCGCACACATCGTCGGCTTCTCGCTCGGCGCCCTGGTCGCCCAGCAGCTCGGCCTGGACCGGCCGGACCTCACCGCCTCGCTGACGCTGGTCAGCTCGGTGGCGGGGCGGTCGGAGGACGAGCGTACGGCGGTGGCGCGGCGGCGGGAGGTGGCGGCCCGGGACTTCGGGGCGTCCGCGTGGGCGGCGGTCGACCGCTGGTTCTCGCCCGGCTGGCGGGCCCAGGAGCCCCTCCTGGCGCGCCGGGTGCTGGACACGCTGCTGGCCAACGACCCCGTCTCGTACCTCGCCTGTTACGACGTCTTCGCGACCGCCGACGCCGGGCTGTGGCCGCTGCTGCCGCGGATCACCGCCCCCACCCTCGCGGTCACCGGGGAGGACGACCCCGGCTCCACCCCGGCCATGTCGCGCCGACTCGCGCGGCGGATCCCCGGCGGCCGGGCGGTGATCGTGCCCGGGGCCCGCCATCTGCTGCCGCTGGAGTGCCCGGAGCGACTCGCCGACACGATCCTCACCCACACCGGAAGTCACACCGGAAGCCACACCGGACATCAGGAGTGCCACAGCTCATGAACCGCCTGCCGCGCCATGACCACTACATCGCGGGCGAGTGGACCGCCCCAGCCGAGGGCGAATGGTTCGCCAGCGTCAACCCGGCCACCGCCGAGCCCTGGTACGAGGCGGCGAACGGCACCGCCGCCGATGTGGAGCGCGCGGTGGGCGCCGCCCGCGCCGCCTTCGAGGATCCTCGCTGGCGGGATCTGAGCCAGACCCGGCGCGGCCGGCTGCTGCGCACCCTCGGCGATCTGATCGGCGAACACGCCGAGGAGCTGGCCCGCACCGAATCCCTCGACAACGGCAAGCTGCTGCGCGAGATGCGGGCCCAACTCGCGGGCCTGCCCGAGTACTTCTATTACTACGCCGGGCTCGCCGACAAGATCCAGGGCGAGGTCATCCCGGGCGCCAGCCGCGAACTGCTCAACTACACCCTGCGCGAACCGGTGGGCGTGGTGGGCGCCATCACCCCCTGGAACTCCCCGCTGCTGCTCACCGCCACCAAGCTGGCCCCGGCGCTGGCCGCCGGGAACACGATGGTCATCAAACCCTCGGAGCACACCTCGGCCTCCCTGCTGGCCCTCGCCCCGCTCTTCGAGCGGGCGGGCTTCCCGCCGGGCGTGGTCAACGTGGTCACCGGCTTCGGCGCGACCGCGGGCGGCCCGCTGACCGAGCACCGGGACGTGGCCAAGGTGAGCTTCACCGGCTCCACCGGGACCGGCCGCCGGATCGCCCGCACCTGCGCCGACCGGCTGATCCGCTGCACCCTGGAGCTGGGCGGCAAATCGCCCAACATCATCTTCCCCGACGCCGATCTGGGCTCCGCCGCCATGGGCGTGATCGCCGGGGTGTTCGCCGCCGCGGGCCAGACCTGTGTGGCGGGCAGCCGGGTGCTGGTGCACCGCGAGGTGTACGACGAGATCCTGGAGCGGGTGTCGGCACGGGCCGCCACCATCGCGATCGGTGACCCCCTCGACGACGCCACCGAGCTGGGCCCGCTGGCCATCGCCGAGCAGCTGGAGAAGGTCGAGTCGTACGTCGACCTCGGCCGCTCCGAGGGCGGAAAGGTGGTCTGCGGCGGGGCCCGGCCGGACACGGGGCTCGGCGGGTACTTCTACTCCCCCACCGTGTTCACCGGCGTCGACAACACGCTGCGGATCTGCCAGGAGGAGATCTTCGGGCCCGTGGCCACCGTCATGCCGTTCGACTCCGAGGAGGAGGCCCTGTCCATCGCCAACAACTCGGCGTACGGCCTCGCGGCGGGCGTGTGGACCCGCGATGTGAACCGGGTGCACCGGATGGCCGCCCGACTGGAGGCGGGCACGGTGTGGGCCAACACCTACCGTTCGATGTCGCCGATGTCGCCCCGGGCGGGCTTCAAGAACAGCGGCATGGGCACCGAGCACGGCACGGAGGTGGTCCGGGAGTACACCCGGCTGAAGAGCGTGTGGATCAACACCAGCGAGGAACCGGCCGGGGATCCGTTCATCCTCAGGTCGTGACGTAGGGACGGACGGGAGCGCTCTTGTATGGCAGATCACACGAGCCTGCCCTTGACCGACGGCGAGGTTGACGGGGAGAGAGCGCCCCGCCTACGGTTCCGTGCCATGCAACAACCCACGGGCAAGCGGCTTCAGCAGACCAGCATGCAGGCGCGGGTCGCCGAAGAGCTGCGGCAGATGATCATCAGTGGCGAACTGCCGCCCCGCTCCAGCCTGTCCGAGATGGCGCTGTCCGAGACCTTCGGGGTCAGCCGGACGCCCATCCGCGAGGCCCTCAAGCAGCTCCAGATAGAGGGGCTGGTCGAAGTCCGGCCGCGGGTCGGCACGTTCGTCGCCGTACCGTCGCGCCGTGAGCTGACCGAGCTGTTCCAGATGAAGGAGCTGTTCGAGGGCGCCGCCGCCCGGCTGCTCGCCTTCCGTGGGAACGTGCCCGAGGTGGATCAGCTGGAGGCCAGCATGCGGGCGGCCGACCAGGCCGTCAGGGACGGTGACGCCGAACGGTACGCGGAGCTGGTCCACGAGTTCCACGACCTGATCGTCAAGGGCGCGGACAACAGCAAGCTGGAGGGGCACTACCGCACCCTGATGAACCAGCTCGCCTACGCCCGGCTGGTGCGCACCTCGCTGTCCCGCCCCGGGCGGCTCATCGAGTCGGACTCCGAGCACCACCGCGTCCTCAGCCTGATCCAGGCCAAGGACGGCGACGGTGCCGAGCGGGTGATGCGCGAGCACGTCCGCGCCAGCCACCAGGCGCTGATGCAGGGCATGGACGAGCGCGGGGTCTGACGTCCCCCGGCACGGCGGCCGGGGGCGCGGACCGCGGACGGTCAGCCGTCGGCGGAGGCCCGTGCGGCGCGCAGCGCCGAGCGGAGCCGGTTCTTGGCGCCGAGGAGGTGCTCCCGCAGGGTGGTGACGGCGGTCTCGGTCTCGCCACTGCGCACGGTCTTCAGCAGGTCGACATGGGCCTCGGCGGAGGGGTGGAGATCGACGTCCTGGGCGTTGGTCACGTCGAGGACGACGCCGAAGGTGGGCCGGTACTGCTCCCAGACCGCGACCAGTCGGCGGTGCCCGGACAGCACGTAGAACTGGGAGTGGAACTCCAGGTCGGCGAGGGCGAAGTCGCTGGGCGCGGAGCGGTCGGCGGCGTCCCGCATCCGGTCGACGAAGCCCTGGGCGCGGTCCCAGTCGCCGGGTTCGGCCCGGCCGATGGCGAGGGTGAGGGCGAGGGTCTCCAGGGATTCCCGCAGCGTGTACAGCTCGTCCACGTCGTCCTCGGTGAGCCCGGTGACGAAGACCCCGCGGCGGCGGGATTCGACCAGCCCCTCGGCCTCCAGCTGCCGCAGCGCGTCGCGGACCGGGCCGCGGCTGACGTCGTACTGCTCGGCGAGGGCACCTTCGACGAGGTGGGTGCCGGGGCGCTGCCGTCCTGAGATGATGAGGACGCGCAGTTCGTGTGCGACCAGATCGCCGAGGGACTGCTGCTGTAGCGAGGTGATGGGCACCGACGGGCTCCTTCTGGGGGGCGGAACGTCCTTCAGTCAACGGTTAACCGTTGACTCATTATTCCTCCTCAGGGCCGCTTCGGAAACGGTGGCGAAGGCGATGCCGCGCCGCTGCCAGGTATACGTGACGGCGACGCCGTCCGCCCAGGGCAGGACCGCCGGGTAGGAGAACTCGCTGTGGCCGTCGGTCCGCACGCCCGTCTCGTCCGGGACGATGGCGCCGGGGCGGGAGACCGGGCGGTCCTCCAGCACCACCGCCCGGCGCCAGGTGATCCCGTCGTCCTCGGAGACGGACAGCACCAGCGGGGTGCGCGCGCCCCATTCGGCGGCCACCGGGTTGTGCGCCAGCACCACCCGGCCGTCGGCGAGCCGTACGGCGTCCAGACCGCTGTTGTTGTTCGGTACGTCCAGCGGGTGCGCGGTCGACCAGGTGACACCGCCGTCGTGGGAGGCGCTGCGGCAGACCCGGCCGCAGGAGCTGCGCAGCAGCATCCGGACCTCGCCCGGGGCGCTCTCCCACAGCGCGGGCTGGATGACCCCGGCGCCGGGGAACGCCGGGCGGTCCAGGGGGACGGGCGCGGAGCGCCGCCAGCTCGCGCCGCCGTCGTCCGAGCGGTCGGTGAACGCGTCCCAGCGGCCGTCGGCGCTCTGCGGCTCCTCGACCGACGCGGGCGCGAGCCAGCCGCCGTCGGCGAGGCGGAGAGGCTTGTTCTTCACCGGTCCGCGGCCACCGGCCCCGTCCGCGCCCGGCACCAGTTCGGCGGGGGCGGACCAGCTCAGGCCGCCGTCCCGGGAGCGCAGCACCCGGGTGCGCCAGTCGGGGATGCGGTGGCCGGTCTTGTAGAAGAGCAGCACCTCGCCGTGGCCGGTGGCGAACAGGACGGGGTTCCAGTGCGGCAGCCCCGCCTCGTCCGCCACCTTCACCGGCGCGCCCCATCCGCCGCCGGTCCGCCGCGCCAGCCAGACCGCCACGTCGTCCGCACCCTCCCGGCTTCCGGCGAACCAGGCGGCCAGCACCTCGCCGTCCGGCAGCGGAAGCAGGGTGGAGGCGTGGCAGTGGCCGAAGCGGGGGTCGTCGCGCAGGACGAACTCGCGGTGGACGGTCATGGCCGACTCCTGTCTCAGGGCGCGACCGCGTCGGTCTCCGGCGCCTTGGCGGTCCCGGTGTCCGGTGCGGGCGCGGGCTCGGACCCGGCCGCCATCGCGGAGCTGGTGTCGACCAGGTCGCGGCGGGAGGTCTCGGGGGTGAAGAAGTACGCGGCGGCCGCCGAGACCAGGGCCACGGCGCTCGCGTACGCGGCCACCGGGACCCAGTTGTCGCCGCCGCCGGTGAGCGCGGTGGCGATGAACGGGGTGAGGCCACCGGCCACGATCGCGCCGAGCTGGGCGCCGACCGAGGCGCCGCTGTAGCGGACCTTGGAGCCGAACAGCTCGGTGAACAGGGCGGGTTGGACGGCGTTGCAGGCATTGTGGGCGAGGTTGATGACCAGGCAGTACGCCAGCACGATGAGCACCTCCGAGCCGGACTTCAGCAGCCAGAACGCGGGAAAGGCCAGCGCAGCGGCGGCCAGGCCGCCGTAGACGTAGACCGGGCGGCGGCCCACCTTGTCGGACAGCGCGCCGAAGAAGCCGTGGGCGGGGAACGCGAGCACCGAGGCGATCATGATGGCGGTGGTCAGCGTGGCCTTCGGGATGCCGAGGTGTTCGGGCCCGTAGGACACCGCGAAGACGGTCAGCAGGAAGAACGGCACGCTCTCGCTGAACCGCAGCGACATGATCAGCAGCACGCTGCGCCAGTCGTGGCGCAGCACGTCCAGCAGCGGCGCCTTGGCCTTGCCCTCCTCGTGCTTGACCTGCTCGAACACCTCGGATTCACCGAGCCGGCCGCGCATCCACAGCCCTACGCCCACCAGCACCGCGCTGCACAGGAACGGCACGCGCCAGCCCCAGGACTGGAACTGCCCGTCGGGCAGGGTGCCCATCAGCGCGAACATGCCGGTGGCCAGCAGCTGTCCGGAGAAACCGCCGGTGTTGGGCCAGGCGCTGAAGAAGCCGCGGCGGTGCGCCGGGGCGTTCTCGACGACCATCAGCATGGCGCCGCCCCATTCGCCGCCGACCATGAAGCCCTGGATGAAGCGCAGCACCACGAGCAGCACCGGTGCCCAGATGCCGATGGTGTCGTACGTTGGCAGAAGACCGACGGCGAAGGTGGCGGCGCCCATCCCGCACAACGTCGTGACCAGCGTGGTCTTCCGGCCGATGGTGTCGCCGAGGTGGCCGAAGACGAAGCCGCCGAGCGGGCGGGCGATGAAGCCGATGCCGAAGGTGGCGAACGAGGCGAGGGTGCCCGCGAACGGGCTCAGGCTCGGGAAGAAGAGATCGCCGAACACCAGCGCGCTGGCGAGGCCGTAGAGCAGGAAGTCATAGAACTCGATGGTGTTGCCGATGAAGCTCGACAACACGGTGCGACGGAGTTGGGCGGACGCGTGGCGTGAGGTCATGTGGTTCTCCTGCTCTGGGCCCCATTGCCCTGGATATCAGTTAACCGTTCACGGTTAACCGTGGCGAAGAGTATGGGATCCCGCACCACGCCCGTCAATAGGCACCCTTGACGCCCCGGAAACGGCTCCGTAACTTCAGTTCGACTTTTGAAAGATCGAACCGTCGAACACCCTCAGAACTCTTCAAGACTCTTCAAGGGGCGAAGAACATGAATGGTGTGCGCAGACGAACGGTGCTCGCCGCGGCCGGCGGCACGGCCATCGCGGGCAAGGCCGCAACCGGCACCGCCCACGCCCGGGAGCGCCCGGGCCCCGGCGAGCGGCCCGCGGCGGAGCCCGCCCCGTACGAGGCCAGGGTCCAGGCCCTGTTGGGGCGGATGACGGTCGAGGAGAAGCTGGGCCAGCTCCAGCAGCTCGCCTGGACCGGCGACACCGGGCCCGGCGGCGGGCAGACCGCCGAGGCGGAGAAGGCGGCCCGGCAGGGACGGTTGGGCTCCGTGCTCAACATCTACGGGGCGAAGACCACCAACACGCTCCAGCGGATGGCCGTCGAGGAGTCACGCCTGGGCATCCCGCTGGTGTTCGGGCTCGATGTCATCCATGGCCTGTGGACCACGTTCCCCATCCCGCTGGCCCAGGCCGCGAGCTTCGACCCGGCGGTGGCCGCGCGGGACGCCGAGGTGTCCGCGAAGGAGGCCCGCTCCAACGGGGTGCACTGGACCTTCTCCCCGATGATGGACGTCACCCACGAACCGCGCTGGGGGCGGATCTCCGAGGGCAGCGGCGAGGATCCGCACCTGACGGCCGCGATCGCCGCCGCCAAGACCCGCGGCTACCAGGGCGAGGACCTGGCCGCGAAGGACCGGCTCGCGGCGTGCGCCAAGCACTTCGTGGCGTACGGCGGCGCCGAGGGCGGCCGCGACTACAACACCGTGGACGTCTCCGAGGCCCGGCTGCGCAACCTCTACCTCGGGCCGTTCCTGGCGGCCGTGGACGCCGGGGTGGCCACCGTCATGGCGAGCTTCAACACCATCAGCGGGGTCCCCGCCCACGGCAACCGGCACACCCTCACCGACATCCTCAAGGACGAGTGGGAGTTCGGCGGCGTCGTCGTCAGCGACTACAACGGCGTTCAGGAAATGACGGTCCACGGCTTCGCCGCCGACCACGCCGACGCCGGGCGGCAGGCGCTGAACGCCGGGGTCGACATGGAGATGGCCAGCACCACCCTCGCCGACCACGGCAAGCGGCTGCTGCGCAGCGGCGCGATCACCACCGCCCGGCTGGACGACGCGGTGGCCCGCATCCTGCGGCTCAAGTTCCGGCTCGGGCTCTTCGAACACCCCTATGTGGACGAGGATGCGGCGATCGAGGAGCCCACCAAGGCGTCCCGGGCGGCGGCCCGCGAGACGGCCGCGCGCACCATGGTGCTGCTCAAGAACGCCCCGGCCGGGAAGGAGAAGGGACCTCTCCTCCCCCTCAGCCCGTCGGCCTCCTCCATCGCCGTCGTCGGCCCCTTCGCCGACTCCACCGATCTGCGCGGCTCCTGGGCCGGGCCCTGGGCGGACAAGTTCCCGCCGGTCACCGTCCTCGACGCGGTCAAGGACGCCGCGCCGAAGGCCCGGGTCACCCACGCCCCCGGTGTTGACCCGGCAGGCAAAGACACCGGTGGCATCGCGAAGGCCGCCGCGGTCGCCAGGGCGGCCGAGGTGGCGGTCGTCGTGGTCGGGGAGGCCTCGGCGCTCAGCGGGGAAGCGGCCGTACGCAGCGACATCAGCCTGCCCGGACAGCAGGAGAAGCTGATCGCGGCGATCGCGGACACCGGCACGCCCTTCGTCGTGGTCCAGGTCAGCGGGCGCCCGCTGACGATGGGCGGCTGGCTGGAGTCGGCACCCGCCGTGCTCCAGGCGTGGCATCCGGGCATCGAGGGCGGACACGCCATCGCGGACGTCCTGTTCGGCACCGTGAACCCCGGCGGCAAGCTGCCGGTGTCCTTCCCGCGCTCGGCCGGGCAGATCCCCATCTACTACAACCACGAGAACACCGGGCGCCCCTACGACCCGGACAACAAGTACACCTCCAAGTACCTGGACCTCGCCGACGGCCCGCAGTTCGCCTTCGGCCACGGCCTCAGCTACACCACCTTCGACATCGGCGAGCCGAAGCTGTCCGTCAGCCGTATCGCGGCCGACGCGCTGCGCAAGGGCGACACCGTGGAGGTGGCGGTCACGGTGCGGAACACCGGGAAACGCGAGGGCGACGAGGTGGTGCAGGTGTATCTGCGCGACCCGGTGGCGAGCCTGGTGCAACCGGTGCGGCGGCTGTGCGGCTTCCGCCGGGTGACCCTCGGCGCAGGGAAGTCCACCACCGTCCGCTTCCGGCTGGGCGCCGAGGACCTCGGGTTCTGGACCCACGACCGGGACGGCACGTTCACGGTGGAGAAGGGCGAGATCCAGATCTACGCGGGCAACAGCTCACGGGCAAGGAGCGAACGCACCCTGACGATCACATAGTGGGACGGCGTCCCGTCTTCTGCACAGACACACCGGGTTACTTGTAGGGTGCATGCTGACAACTCCAGCCCGGGAAGACACCGAAGATGACCGCCGCGCCCTGCCCCTTGCCCCGCACCCCGAGAAGCCACCCCGCTCCGCGGCGCCTCGCGGCCCACCGGAACCCCGGCCGGGCGGAGGCCCCGTGGGCGGTGTGATCACCGGCTTCGGCGTCATCGCGAGCATCATCGTCACCGGCTATGTGCTCGGCCGCCGCGGAGCGCTGGGCGGGCAGGGCCGGGAGGTGCTGACCAAGCTCTCCTTCAACGTCGCCTCCCCCGCCCTGCTGTTCACCACCCTGGCCCACGCCGACCTGTCCGTCATCGTCTCGACCCCGCTGCTCGTCACGGCCTCGAGCACCTTCGTGGTGGCGGGCGCGTTCGTCGCGGTCGGCGCGGTGCGCAGGTGGAGCGTGGGCCGCACCACGATCGGCGCCCTGTGCGCGAGTTATGTGAACGCGGGCAACCTCGGCATCCCCATCGCCATGTACGTCCTCGGCGACGCGTCGCTCATCGCCCCGGTGCTGCTGTTCCAGCAGCTGGTGATGACACCGATCGCGCTCACCGTCATCGACCTCAGCCGCCCCGGGGACCACCCGCCCTCGATACTGCGCCGGCTGACCAGCCCGTTCCGCAACCCCATCGTGATCGGCTCGCTGTCCGGGGTCGCGGTGGCCGCCACCGGGTGGCGGGTGCCCGGGCCCCTCATGGAACCGTTCCACCTGGTGGGCAGCATGGCCGTACCCGCCGTGCTGCTGGCCTTCGGGATCTCGCTGCCGGGCAGCGCACTGCCCGGGCGCGGCGAGGAGCGCGGCCCGGTGCTGCTGTCGGTGGCGCTGAAGTCGTTCGGCCAGCCGGTGGTGGCCTGGGCCATCGCGGCCGGTCTCTTCGGGCTCGCCGGGACCGCCCTCTTCGCGGCCGTCGTCACCTCCGCGCTCCCCGCGGCTCAGAACCTGTTCACCTACGCCGTGCGCTACGAGACGGGCACCATCCTGGCCCGCGAATCCATCCTGCTGTCCACGGTGCTGGCCGTGCCGGTGCTCTTCACGGTCGCGGCGCTGCTGGGCTGAGGGCTCGGCGCTACCGGGCCGAGGGCGGCGCCCGGCGCACGGTGTCCGGGCCGGAATCGGGTGGGGTTTACCCCTGGAGGCCCCGGGCAGGCGGATATTCGTGCTTCGGACCGGAGGCACGCACCGCGGGAGCAGTCCGACCGCTCCAGGACGCGGCCCACCGGTCCGTATCCTGCGCGCTCCCGCATGGCAGCGACCACGGTCCCAGGCGACCCCGTCAGCCCCTTGCAGGAGGTGTGTGACATGACGACCGCAGCGCAGCACACGGCACGTCCCCGCTCCGGCTCCTCGAAGCACCCGCATGACGACGCCCCGGACACCAGCGCCGAGTTCCACGAGATGGCCCGCCTCCCCGAGGGCCCCGAGAAGGAGGCGCTGCGGCAGCGGGTGGTGGAGGCGTGGATGCCGATGGCGCAACGGCTGGCCCGCCAGTACCGCAACCGCGGCGAATCCCTGGAGGACCTGGAGCAGGTGGCCGCGCTCGGCCTGGTGAAGGCCGTCAAGCGGTACGACCCCGAACACGGCACGGCGTTCGCGGGTTTCGCGGTGCCCACCATCGTCGGCGAGATCAAGCGCCACTTCCGGGACCACCTGTGGGTGCTGCACGTGCCGCGCCGGGTCCAGGAGCTGCGCAACCGGGTGCGGGCCGCACACCGGGAGCTGTCCCACTCCCTCTACGACGCCACGGTGCCCACCGAGGCCATCGCCGAGCGCACCGGCCTCAGCGAGAAGGAGGTGCGCGTCGGCATGGAGGCCATGGGCAGCTTCACCCCGCTGTCCCTGGACGCCCAGCTGACCGGCGCGGACGACGGCTACTCGCTGGCGGACACGCTCGGCGGCCAGGAGCCCGCGTACGACCGGGTGGTGGACCGCGAGGCGGTGCGCCCGGGGCTGGGGCGGCTGCCCGCCCGGGAGCGCCAGATCCTCTACATGCGCTTCTTCTGCGACATGACCCAGAGCCGGATCGCCGAGCAGCTGGGCATCTCCCAGATGCATGTCTCCCGGCTCATCAACCGCACCTGCTCGACGCTGCGCGCCCAGGCCCTGGCCGAGCCGAGCGCCAACTGAACGGCCTGCCGCCCGCCGCTCCCCCGCGTTGCGCCGCTGGAACGATGTGCATCGCCTCAGCGGGTGACCGTGGCGCCGTGGAGAGCGCCCGGCTCCGCTCCGGACTGGGAGGGTCGGGGCGCGGATCACCGATGCCCAGCGAAGGAGAAGCCCCGTGACCACCCTCCAAGGCCCGCCCGCGGTGTCCGACCTCAAGCTCCTCCAGGGCCAGAAGGCGCTGGTGACCGGGGCGAACTCGGGCATCGGCAAGGCGACCGCGATCGCCCTGGGGCGCGCCGGCGCGGATGTCGTCGTCAACTATGTCTCCGACCGGCCGTCCGCCGAGGCCGTCGTGAAGGAGATCGAGGGCCACGGTGTGCGCACGTACGCCCACCAGGCGGATGTGTCGCGGGAGGACCAGGTGGTGGACATGGTGTCCGCCATGGTCGACCGGCTCGGCACGATCGACATCCTGGTCGCCAACGCGGGACTCCAGCGTGACGCCCCGACGGTGGAGATGACCCTGGCGGACTGGGAGAAGGTGCTCTCCGTCAACCTCACCGGTCAGTTCCTGTGCGCCAGGGAGGCGGTCAAGGAGTTCCGGCGGCGCGGGGTCGTTCCGGAGGTGTCGAGGGCGGCCGGGAAGGTCATCTGCGTCAGCTCGGTCCACCAGATCATCCCCTGGGCCGGACATGTGAACTACGCGTCGTCGAAGGGCGGCGTGGCGATGATGATGCAGACCATGGCCCAGGAGCTGGCGCCCGAGAAGATCCGGGTGAACGCGATCGCGCCGGGCGCCATCAGGACGCCGATCAACCGTGACGCGTGGGACACCGAGGACGCCAGGACGGCCCTGCTGGAGCTGATCCCCTACGGCCGGATCGGCGATCCGCAGGACATCGCGAACGCCGCCGTCGTCCTCGCGTCCGACCTGTGCGACTACGTGGTGGGCACCACGCTCTACGTGGACGGTGGGATGACCCTCTTCCCCGGCTTCGCCACCGGCGGCTGACCGCGGCGCCACCCGGCGCCACCGGCTGTCACCAGGCGATTCGGCGCGCGCGGAGCGAGGATGGTGGTGTCACCGTTTCCTCAAGGAGGTGAACGACGATGACGTTCCCCTCGGACAACTCACGTGACGCCGATCAGCGGAAGGAGCGCGACGAGCGCGCCACCGGCCCGGAGGGGCCCTTCACCGGTCTCCTGGGCACCCTGTCGGACGCCGCCTGGCAGGTCCTGCTGACCGCGGGCCTGGCCGCGATCGTGCTGGGGCTGCTGGTGCTGGTGTGGCCGGCGGCCACCCTGGCGGTGGTCGGCGCCCTGTTCGGTGTCTATCTGCTGATCAGCGGCATCTTCCAGCTGGTCGGTGCCTTCGGGGCACACACCCCGCGGTCGATGCGGGTGCTCGGCTTCGTCAGCGGCGCGGTGAGCGTGTTCCTCGGCCTGCTCTGCTTCCGTGGTCCGGCCCAGTCGGTCCTGCTGCTCGCCCTGTGGATCGGATTCGCCTGGCTGCTGCGGGGTGTCATGCACACCGTCACGGCCATCCAGGACGAGGGGATCCCCGCCCGCGGCTGGCAGATCTTCCTCGGTGTCGTCAGCGCCCTGGCCGGAATCGTGCTGATCGTGTCGCCCTTCGGCTCCATCGCCGCGCTCACCCTGGTGACCGGCGTCTGGCTGATCGTTCTGGGCATCATCGAGGTCATTCACGGGATCCAGCTGCGAGCCCGGCTCGGAGGCCACGAACCCCGCAAGGCACATCACGGCTTCCGGTTCCGCCAGCAGCCCCATCCGCAGCCGTGAAACCGCCGCGACAGCCGCCCCGAGCGGCTGTCGCGACAACCAGGGGGGCTAGTGGGTCTGCACCCACCACGCCATCAGGCCGATGGCCGCGGTGCCGCATGCATACGACGCGCCCCGCACGAAATTCGCGGCGGCGAGCCGACCGTATCGACGCCATCTACTACTGGAACGGCTGGGTACCGGTGGGCGAACCTCCATCGTCTGCTGCATTGGGAGCCCCTTTCGTGACCGTACGGACAGTGACTGTCCGACAGGGGGGAACGACGCGCTGAAGAAAGCATACAAAAGTGTGAACTTCTCTCAGGTGACTGACTCGCCGAGAAAATAGCTTTCGACACGATTCGCTTCCGACACGATTTCAGAACGCGTGCGTCTGAAGGCTCCTGACGTGACGGCGCTCAGCCCTGTCCGTGCCAGCGCAGCACCGCGCCCAGCCCTCCGGCGGGCCCCGCCAGGCCCTCGGGGACCAGCAGCACCTCGGTGTCGGCCACCGCCGCGGACCGCATCAGCGCGTCGTCCGCGCGCGCCGGTTCGGGCGCGCGCACGCCCAGCGCCCGCACCTGGGCCCGCTGCACCGCCACCTGATCGGCACCGGGGCCGATCCACACCTCATGGCGCATGTCGCCGCCTGCCTGGCCCAGCAGCAGGGTGGCCGCCTGATGGCTGCGCACCGCCTCCACCACCGCGGGCACCCCCTCCGCCGCCCCGCTCGGCGCGGTGCCGTCGTGGCCGGTCGCGGCGTGCCCTCCGGGGCGGCCGCGCCCGGCGCGGAAGAGATCGAGCACGGCTTCCAGATGGGCGCGGGCGTGGTCCGCGCGGGCATGGTCGATCTCCGCCTCCAGGAGGTCCCGGGCGGCTCCGGGCGCCCGGCTGCCGTGCCGCGCCTCCACCGCCCGGTCCCGCAGCGGCTCGGGCAGCCGGTCACGGACCGCCCTGCGCTCGCGCGGATCACCCGCCAGCACCAGCAGGGGCGCGCCGCTGTCCGGCCACTGCCGCACCAGCTCCTCGGCGACGAGGTCCGCGGTGTGCTCCCAGCCGTTCTCGACCCGGTTGCGGTAGTGCCACTCGTACCGGTCGGCGGGCACCGACCGGTGGCCGCGGCCCCGTGGCGCCCGGCCCGTGGCGCGGCACACCGGGCGGGCTCCGCCCTCGTCGCGCAGCTCCAGGTCGGCACCCGTCCGGTCGACGTACGCCACCAGGCACGACGGCCACTCGCCGCGCAGCGACGCCAGCGGCGCCACCCGGGGCAGCGGCGACCAGGACGTGACGACGTCGCCCGGGGAAGCGGCCAGCGGCAGGTCGAGCACCACCTCGCCGTCCGACGCGAACAGCGCCCGTCCGGCGGATGCGGTGGCCGCCCGCTGACCGGCCAGTGTGCTCACCACCGCCTCACGGGTGCGGGGGTCGGCGCCCTGGGCGGTCAGCTGACCGGCCACGAACCGCTCCCGCAGCCGGCGCCGCGTGGGGGCGTCCTCCGTCGCACGCGAGGTGTCGAGGTAGACGCACGCCCAGGGACCGGGACGATCGAACAACGGCTTCAGGAATCCAACGTCCATGACCTCCCCCAAACCGGGGAAACACACGACCCGGACGGGCGCCCGGATCGCCGCGCCACTTCGGCCGCGTAGGCCCGCGCCGCTTCGGCCGCGTGGGGCGCTTCACGAACCAAGCATCCCTCCAGCTCTCCGGGATCGCCAGGGGGTGTCTTGTCGATCAGGCCGGATCAGCGAGCATGATCGGCAAGGCGCTCCCTGGGGCCGTCCGGCCGTACCGCGACTAGAATCTGTCCCATGGCTCGCTCCAACGAGGAGGTCGAAGCCCTCCTGCGCGAGTACGCCGATCTCCTCCTGATCACGGGCGGGGACGCGTTCAGGGCGCGCGCCTACGAGAAGGCCGCACGGTCGATCGGCGGCCATCCCACCGATGTGTCGGGGCTCGATGTGAAGGGGCTGCGGGAGATCCCCAACGTCGGAAAGTCGATCGCCGAGAAGGTCGTCGAGTATCTGCGCACCGGACACGTGCCCGCCGTCGAGGAAGCGCGCGCCGCCATCCCGGCCGGGGTGCGGGAGCTGACCGCGATCCCGGCGCTCGGGCCGAAGAAGGCCATGCTGCTGTACGAGGAGCTGAACATCGCCTCGATCGAGCAGCTGGCCACCGCGATCGAGGAACACCGGCTGCGCGACCTCAAGGGCTTCGGGCCGAAGTCCGAGGAGAACATCCTGCACGGCATCGGGCTGCTGCGGGCCGCGGGCGGCCGGGTCCCGCTCGACGAGGCCATGGACGTCGCCGACGACATCGTGGCCGCCCTGTCACAGGTGCCGGGCTGTGAGCGGGCGGCGTACGCGGGGTCGCTGCGCCGGATGCGGGAGACCGTGGGCGACGTGGACATCCTGGTGGCGGCGGCCGAATCGGCCGCCTTCATGGACGCGTTCACCGCCCTCCCGTACACCGCCGAGATCATCGCGCACGGCGAGAAGAAGACCTCGATCCGCACCACCAAGGGGCTCCAGGTGGATCTGCGGGTGCTGCCGCTCGACTCCTGGGGCGCGGGGCTGCTGTACTTCACCGGCTCAAAGGCCCACAACATCCGCGTCCGCGCGATCGCGGTGCGCCACGGCCTCAAGCTCTCCGAATACGGCCTCTTCGAGACCAAGAGCGGAAAGAAGATCGCCTCCCGCAGCGAGGAGGACGTGTACGCGCGGCTCGGCATGGACTGGATCCCGCCGACCCTGCGCGAGGACCGCGGCGAGGTGAAGGCCGCGCTGGGGGGCCAACTGCCCACGCTGCTCAGCGAATCCGATCTGCGCGGCGATCTGCACACCCACACCAATCTCACCGACGGCCTCGAACCGCTGGAGAACATGATCGCCACGGCGGAGCGGCGCGGCTACGCGTACTACGCCGTCACCGACCACGCGCCGAAGCTGTACATGCAGCAGATGACGAAGGAGAAGATCCTCGCCCAGCGGGAGCGGCTGCGCGCCATGGACCGCGGGCGCGGCCGCCGGGACATGCGGCTGCTGCACGGGGTGGAGCTGAACATCGACGCCGACGGAGAGGTGGACTGGCCCGACGACTTCCTCGAGGGCTTCGACCTGTGCGTGGCCTCGGTGCACACGCAGTTCGGCCAGGACCGGGACACCATGACCCGGCGGTTCCTGCGGGCCTGCGAGAACCCGCACGTCAACATCATCGGCCATCCGACGACCCGGATCCTCGGCAAGCGGCCCGGTGTCGACGCCGACCTCGACGCGGTGTTCGCCGCGTGTGCCCGTACCGGCACCGCGCTGGAGATCAACGCGCATCCGAACCGGCTGGACCTGTCGGACGAGAACATCCTGCGGGCGAAGGAGCACGGCGTGGTGTTCGCCATCGACAGCGACGCGCACTCGACGCTGGACCTCGCCAATCCGCGGTACGGGGTGGGCATGGCCCAGCGCGCCTGGCTGACCACCGACGATGTCATCAACACGTGGCCGCTGACCCGGCTGCGGCGTTTCCTGCGCAAGGGATCGGGGCATTCGCGCGACGTATGACCACAACGGATTCCGCTTCCGAACCCGCCCGCCGGGCGCCCGGAGCCCGCACCCTCGCCGAGCTGGACGAACGGGTGAGCCGGTGCCGCGCCTGCCCGCGGCTGGTCGCCTGGCGGGAGGAGGTGGGCCGTACCAAACGGGCCGCCTTCGCCGACTGGGACTACTGGGCCCGGCCGGTGCCCGGGTTCGGTCCGCCGGACGCGGCGCTCGCAGTAGTGGGTCTCGCCCCGGCCGCGCACGGCGGCAACCGCACCGGCCGGATGTTCACCGGCGACCGCTCCGGCGACTTCCTGTTCGCGGCGCTGCACACGGTCGGCCTGGCCAACCAGCCCACCGCCACCCACCGCGACGACGGTCTCGCGCTGCGCGGGGTCAGGATCACCGCGCCGGTGCACTGCGCACCGCCCGCCAACCGCCCCACTCCCGGGGAGCGGGACACCTGCCGTCCGTGGCTGGAGCGGGAACTGCGGCTGCTCCGGCCGACCCTGCGGGCCGTCGTGGTCCTCGGGGCGTTCGGCTGGCAGGCCGCCCTGCCCGCGCTGAACGCCGCCGGATGGGCCGTGCCCCGGCCGCGGCCCGCGTTCGGACACGGCGTACGGATCACGCTGGAAGCCACCGATGGGGGCGCCCCGCTGCGGGTGTTCGGCTGCTATCACGTGAGCCAGCGGAACACCTTCACCGGCCGTCTCACCCCCGCCGTGCTGCACGATGTGCTCGGCGCGGCGGCGGAGGCGGCCGGGCTGCTGCCTCCGCCCGCCGCTCCCCTGACCCCCGCCCCGGAGGGCGGCTGACAGGGGGAAGGTGAGGCCCCGGGCACTGGGGCAGGAGGGCGCCCGGGGCCTCGTTCAGGGGTGGGGCGGGTCAGTTGACCCCGGCCCCACTGGCGGCGTCATCGGCGGCGTCACCGGCTCCGGCGCCGTCCTCGTCGTCGCCCGTACCGGCGCCCGCACCGGCGTTGGCGCCCGCGTTCGCACCGGCGTTCGCACCGGCGTTCGCGGCACCCGCGCCCGCGTTGGCACCCGCTTCGCCACCGGCACCGGCGTTCGCAGCGCCCTCGCCACCGGCACCGGCGTTCGCAGCGCCCTCGTCACCGGCACCGGCGTTCGCAGCGCCTTCATCGCCCGCACCGGCGTTCGCGGCACCTTCGCCACCGGCGTCACCCGCCGCGCCGCCGCCATCGGCGCCGATCACCGCGCCGGTGGCTTCCAGGGCGCCGGTCACCGGCTGGAAGAAGGTCTCGCCGCCCTGGGTGCAGTCGCCGCTGCCGCCGGAGGTGAGGCCGACCGCCGCGTCCCCGGCGAACATCGCGCCACCGCTGTCGCCCGGCTCCGCGCACACGTTCGTCTGGATGAGGCCGTTGACGATGTCGCCGCCGCCGTAGTTCACCGTGGCGTTCAGGCCGGTGACCTCGCCGTCGCTGACGCCCGTCGTGCTGCCGGAGCGCTGCACCTCGAGGCCCACGCTGGCCTCGACGGCCCGGCCGATCGCCTGGTTGCTGCCGTCGGCGAGCTTGACCGCGCTCTCGGGCTGGGTGGTCGCGTCGTCGTACATGACGAGCGCGAAGTCGGTCTCGGGGAACTGGGTGTCCTGGACCGTGCCCAGCGCCTGGGCACCCGCCTGGTCCGCGGTCCAGGTCTCGGACTCGTTGCCGCAGTGGCCCGCGGTCAGGAAGCCGGGGGCTCCGTCGACGGACACGTTGAAGCCGAGGGAGCAGCGGGAGCCACCGCCGAAGATGGCATCGCCGCCGACGAGACCGGCAGCGGCTTCGCCCCCACCACCGGCACCACCGGCGGCCTCACCGGCACCGCCCGCGGCGTCTCCGGCACCGCCAGCGGCCTCACCGGCACCGCCCGCGGCATCCCCGGCACCACCGGCCGCAGCGTCCCCGGCACCACCCGCACCCGCGTCCCCGGCGCCACCGG
>NZ_RIBZ01000864.1:0-25871 GCF_003721215.1 Streptomyces botrytidirepellens | reverse complement strand
GGGGCCCGGGGCGTCCTGCGCGCTCAGCCGCGCAGCAGGCGCCGCCGCACGCCGTACGCCGCCGCGCCCGCCGCGATCACCGCGGCTCCCGCCGCGACGGACGTCAGCGGGAGGGCGAACGCCAGGGCCGCGCAGCCGAGCAGGCCCACGATCGGAACGGCGCGGGCGGGAGGGCCCTCTACGGGGGTGAGGGTCCGGGCGGAGGCGTTGGCGACGGCGTAGTAGACGAGCACGCCGAACGAGGAGAAGCCGATCGCCCCGCGGACGTCCGTGGTCGCGGCGAGGACGGCGACGACCGCGCCGACGGCGAGTTCGGCGCGGTGCGGGACGTGGAAGCGGGGGTGGACGGCGGCGAGGACGGGCGGCAGATGGCGGTCGCGGGCCATCGCGAGGGTGGTGCGCGAGACGCCGAGGATGAGGGCGAGGAGGGAGCCGAGCGCGGCGACCGCCGCGCCGGTACGGACGACGGGCGCGAGCCCGGGAGCGCCCGCGGCGCGGACCGCTTCCGCGAGCGGGGCGGTGGCGTGGGCGAGGCGGTCCGGGCCGAGGACGGCGAGGACCGCGAGGGCGACGGCCGCGTACGTGACCAGCGTGATGCCGAGGGCGAGCGGGATCGCGCGCGGGATGGTGCGCTCCGGGTCGCGCACCTCCTCGCCGAGGGTCGCGATGCGCGCGTACCCGGCGAAGGCGAAGAACAGCAGCCCGGCGGCCTGGAAGGTGCCGCCGAACGTGGCGTCGGCGCCGGGGTCGAGGCGGGCGGGCTCGGCGGTGCCGCCGGACAGGCAGGCGATGACCA
This sequence comes from Streptomyces botrytidirepellens, assembly GCF_003721215.1. Classification (NCBI taxonomy): domain Bacteria; kingdom Bacillati; phylum Actinomycetota; class Actinomycetes; order Kitasatosporales; family Streptomycetaceae; genus Streptomyces; species Streptomyces botrytidirepellens. Next base: position 25,075 of record NZ_RIBZ01000864.1, on the reverse strand, counting down.
CGGCGGCGAGCACGGCCAGCACCACGGCGACGATCAGCCGGGTCAGCCAGGCGGCCTTCTGTACGCCCGCGTAGTTCACCGCGGTCAGCGCCACGACGGCCGCGACGGCGATCGCGTGCGCCTGCCCGGGCCATACGTAGGAGCCCACCGTGAGGGCCATCGCCGCGCAGGAGGCGGTCTTGCCGACGACGAAGCCCCACCCGGCCAGATAGCCCCAGAACTCCCCCAGCCGCTCACGGCCGTAGACATAGGTGCCGCCGGACTGCGGATAGCGGGCGGCCAGCCGGGCGGAGGATGTGGCGTTGCAGTACGCGACGACGGCGGCCAGGGCCAGCCCCGGCAGCAGCCCGGACCCGGCAGCGGCGGCGGCCGGGCCGAGCGCGGCGAAGATCCCCGCGCCGATCATCGCCCCGAGCCCGATCACCACCGCGTCGAAGACTCCGAGGTGCCGCTTCAGCTCCCCGGTGGCGGCTCCCGTCGGCGTTCCCATCGCCTCGCTCCTCAGCACGGCCGGACATCGGCCTCCGAACGATAGGGGATCGAGGTGACGACGGCCGTACCGTGGCTCAGCGGCTGATGTCCATGCGCTGGGTGCCGACGACCGACAGCAGCCGCAGCGCCTCCTCGGACGAGGAGCCGGGGGTCGCGGTGTAGAACACCACCCGCTGGTCCCGGTCGGTGATGTCGAGGGCGTCGCAGTTGACGGTGACGGGGCCGACCATCGGGTGCTGGAAGGTCTTGCACAGGGTCGGCGCGGCGCACACGTCGTGGGAGGCCCACAGCCGGGCGAACTCCTCGCTCCCGTCGAGGAGTTCGGCGATCAGTTCGGCCACCTCGGGGTCGTCGGGGTAGCGGGCGGCGGTGGCGCGCAGGGTCCGGGCCGTGGTGCGGGCGAACGCGTCCGCGTCCGACACTCCGTACAGCCGCCGTCCGTTCCGGTGCGGGCCGAGGAAGGCGCGGCGCGCCAGGTTGCGGTCGCGCCGGGGCAGGGCGGAGAAGTCCTCCATGAGGGCGCACGCGAGGTCGTTCCAGGCGATCACCTCGTAGATCGCGGAGGTGACGATCGCGGCGGCCTGCGGGAGCCGGTTCAGCAGGTCGAGGATGCTCTGCCGCACCTCGCGCGAGGGCCCGGGCGGCGGGGCCGGCGGAGCTCCCGCGAGGTGGTGGAGGTGGGCGCGTTCGGCGTCCGACAGGCGCAGGGCCCGGGCCAGCCCGGTCAGCACCTCGCGCGACGGGCGCGGGCCGCGGGCCTGCTCCAGCCGTGTGTAGTACTCGGTCGAGATGAACGCGAGTTGCGCCGCCTCCTCTCGGCGCAGCCCCGGGGTGCGCCGCCGGGGCCCGGCGGGCAGCCCCACGTCGGCGGGGGTGATCCGCTCGCGCCTGCTGCGCAGGAAGTCGGCCAGTTCTCGTTTGTCCACGCCCCCAGTGTGGGCGGGGCCGCGGGGCGTATCCAGGTACCGCCGGTGCCTGGATGGGCGCCGCGGCCGGACGCAGGCTCCCTGCCATGGACAACACACCGACCACCGGGACAACGACAACCACAGCGCCGGGCCTGCTGGCCGACAAGGTCGCCTTCATCACCGGCGCCGGGCGCGGCATCGGCGCGGCCGCGGCGCGGCTCTTCGCCCGGGAGGGCGCCCGGGTGCTGCTCGCGGCCCGGACGGAGGAGCAGCTGAAGGCGGTGGCCGAGGAGATCCGGGCCGCGGGTGGCACCGCCGACCACGTGGTGTGCGATCTGGCCGAAGCGGCGAGCGTACGGGCCGCGGTGGACCGCGCCGTGGCGCTGTACGGCCGCCTCGACATCGCCTTCAACAACGGCGCGACGATCACTCCGCCCGGCCCCGTGGACCAGGTACCGGAGGCCGACTTCGACCACCTCTACGCCGTGAACCTCAAGGGCCCCTGGCTGGCCATGGCCGCCGAGATCGCCGCCATCCGGGCCACCGCCGGGACGGGCGCCATCGTCAACAACTCCAGCATCGGCAGCCTGCGGGGAAACCCCGAACTTCCCGCCTACGGGGCGATGAAGCGGGCGGTCAACAGCCTCACGGAGTCGGCCGCCGTCACGTACGGCCCCGAGGGCATCCGGGTCAACGCCATCGCCCCCGGCGGCACGGTGACCGAGATGATCCGTACGTGGGAGACGCATGCGCCCGACCTGCTGGAGCGGATCACGGCGCACAGCCCGCTGCGCCGCATGGCCGACCCCGAGGAGATCGCCGAGGCCGCCGCCTGGCTCCTCAGCGACCGCGCCTCCTATGTGACGGGCACGGTCCTCAGGGTCGACGGCGGCGCGCTGGCATAGCGCGGCGGGTCAGCCCTGCTGGGCGCGCCGGGCCTCGGTGATCGGGAGGCGGTCGAACACGGTCTGCACGTATGTGATCTTGCCGTTTTCGATCGTCAGGTAGTCCGCGGCCCGCAGGTCCGATACGAACGTGGTGTCGGTGGTGTAGACGATCGCCGCGCTGGTCTCGTCACCGAGGACCTTGGTGATGGTCGCGCCGGTGAGCATCGGCAGGAAGCCCTCCAGGAACTTCCGGTACCCGGGGAGGCCCTCGATCCGGCCGGAGGGCGCGTCGCAGACGACGTCGTCGGCGACGAGCCCCAGTGCCTTCTCGGTGTCCCCGCTCATCCACGCGCGGCCGAAGGTCTCGGCGATCGTGCGGGCGGAAGCGGCGGAAGCGTTGGTCTCAGTCATGGCGGTATCCCTTCGTGATGATCCCCGCACCGGGGATCTGTCACTGGATGATCGGGCCCGTATATGACACGTTGTGTCTTATACCGCAGGGACTTTTGGAGCCATGAGATCCGACCGGTTGCTCTCGATCATGCTGCTGCTCCAGACCCACGGGCAGCTTCCCGCCGCCACGCTGGCCGAGCGCCTGGAGGTGTCGGTCCGCACGGTCATGCGTGACGTGGAGGCGCTGTCCGCGGCGGGTGTGCCCGTCTACACCGTGCGCGGCCCGCACGGCGGCATCGCCCTGCTGCCCGGCTTCCGTACGGATGTGACCGGGCTGACCGCCGACGAGGCCCGCGCCCTGTTCGTGCTGCTCTCCGACCGCGCCTACGCCGATCTGGGTCTGGGGCAGGCGATCGGCTCCGCGCTGCGCAAGGTCATGGCCGCGCTGCCCGCCCCGTACCGGCCGGACGCGGACCTGGCCAGTCGCCGCATCCTGATCGACCCGGTCCGCTGGCGCGGCGGGCCGTCGCGCCCGGCCGCCGACGGCCTCGGAGTGCTCCAGCGCGCCGTCTTCACCGACCGCCGCCTGCGGCTGCGCTACCGGCACGGCGAGGACGGCCGGGTGCGCTCGTACACCGTGGACCCGTACGGGCTGGTCCACAAGGCGGGCGTCTGGTACCTCGTCGCCGATCACCGCGGCGAACCGCGGCTCTTCCGGGCCGACCGCGTGCTGTCCGCCGGTGTCCTCGACCAGCCCGTCCAGCGGCGGGACGGGCTGGAGCTGAGCGACGTATGGGACCTGCTGCGCCGCCGCATCGACGACATCCCCGCCCCGGTGCCGGTCACCGTCGGCGTCCGGCGGGAGATCCTGGGCCGGTTCCTCCGCGTCCACCAGGCAGACCTGGCCGAGCCGCACCTCGCCGCCGATGCGCTCCCCGAAGCCGGTGACCGGGTGACCGTCGAGCTGCGTTTCCGCTCCCTGGGCGCGGCCCAGGCGCTCCTCGCCTTCGGCGCCGACGCCGAAGTCCTCGCACCCGACGAGCTGCGCCGCACCCTGGCCCGCAGGGCGGCCGAGGCGGCCGCCCGCTATGCGGACGAAACCTAGGCCCTCAACTCCCCGTACCGCGCGGCCAGCCGCTTCGCGCCCTCGGGCGTCAGGGAGCCGTGGAGGCGGAGGCGGGCGATGCCGCCGTCCGGGTAGATGTCGATGCGGACGTGGGTCACCGGTGGAGCCTGGTCGAGGAGGAAGCGGTGGACGGTGTCCGGCTGGAGGGCGGTGCGGGGCAGGAGTTCGGTCCAGGGGGCGTCCGCGTCCGCGGTGGTGTCGCGGCCGTACAGGGCCGCCCAGCCGGGTGAGTTGCCCTTGTAGCAGCCGGTGTCGATCTCGACGGCGCGGATCAGGGCCTGTTCGGTGAGCCGGTAGCGGACCCAGTCGTTGCCCCGGTCGCGGCGGCGGCGGGTCTCCCAGCCCTCGTCCATCTTGTGGGAGCGGCCCGGCTGGATGGAGTTGGCGGGCGGGGAGTAGAAGCGGTCGGAGGCGTCCTCGGCCGCGCCGCCGTTCTCCAGGGCGGCCAGGTCGAAGGTGCCCAGCGCCGTGAGCCAGGCCGGGTCGGGGACGACCTCGCCGTGCACACGGAGGCGCGCGATGCCGCCGTCGGGGTGCTGCTTGAGGCGCAGGTGGGTGAAGCGGCGGGGAACGGAGACGGGGAAGCCGTTGGCCGCGTGGCCGCCGACGGGGGTGCGGGGGACGAGGGTCGTCCACTCGGTGTCGTCGGCGAGCAGGTCCGCGGGGGACGGGGTGCCCGGCAGCGAGGTGGCCTCCACGCTCACCGCCTGCGGGTAGTTGCCGCGGAAGTGGGCGGTGTCGACCACGATGCCGTGGATGACGCCCGGTGCGCCCAGCCGGATCAGGGCCCAGTCGTGGTCCTCGTCCGTGGGGTGCGGGGTGTCGGCGGAGGCCCCGCGGCGGCGCCTGGTCTCCCAGCCGTCCATGACCTTGCCCTTGTGGCCGAAGTCCGCGGGGTCGAAGTGCGGCGCCCCGGGCCGCAGCAGGTTCTCGCGCTCGGCGAAGAACTCGTCGTTGGCCGCGGTCACGCTGCCGCCGAGCCGCCGGTCGGCGAGGTCGGGGAGGTGGGTGAAGGCGAAGTCGGCGGTGCGGTAGTCGGCGTACGGGTCGCCGCCGCCGTACGGGTGGGCGTCGCCGGTGAAACGGGGGGTCGGCGCGGTCATACGCGGGGCTGCCTTTCCAGGAGTCGGCCTGTGGGGAGGGGGCCGGTCGGTGCGCCGTGGTCGGCGATCTTGTGGCCGCGCAGCCAGGTGGACCGTACGACGCCGTGCAGCGTCTTCCCGGCGTACGCGGTGACCTGGTTGCGGTGGTGGAGGGCGGCGGGGTCGACGGTGAAGGTCTCCTCCGGCGCCAGGACCGCGAAGTCGGCGTCCCGGCCCGCCTCGATGGCGCCCTTGTGGCGGAGGCCGACCAGGGCGGCGGGGGCCGTGGACATCCACCGCACGACGTCCGCGAGGGTGTGGCCGCGGCGGCGGGCCTCGGTCCAGATGGCGGGCAGGCCGAGCTGGAGGGAGGAGATGCCGCCCCAGGCCTGCCCGAAGTCGTCGGTCTTGAGGTCCGCGGTGCAGGGCGAGTGGTCGGAGACGACGCAGTCGATGGTGCCGTCGGCCATGCCCTGCCACAGCGCGTCCCGGTTGGCGGCCTCGCGTATCGGCGGGCAGCACTTGAACTCGGTGGCGCCGTCGGGGACTTCCTCGGCGGTGAGGGTGAGGAAGTGCGGGCAGGTCTCGACGGTGATCCGGACGCCTTCGCGGCGCGCGGCGGCGATGCGCGGCAGGGATTCCGCGGAAGACAGGTGCAGGACGTGGACCCGGGCGTCCAGCTCGCGGGCGAGGTCGACCAGGCCCTCGATGGCCCGGTTCTCGGCGGCGCGCGGGCGGGAGGCGAGGAAGTCGGCGTAGCGCGGGCCGCTGGGCGGCGGGGCGCTCTCGATCAGCTGCGGGTCCTCGGCATGGACGATGAGCAGCCCGCCGAAGCCCGCGATCTCACCGAGGGCGGCCCCCAGCCCGGCCGGGTCGAGGTGCGGGAACTCGTCCACGCCGGAGTGCAGCAGGAAGCACTTGAAGCCGAGGACCCCGGCGTCGTGCAGCGGCCGCAGGTCGGCCGTGTTGCCGGGGATCGCACCGCCCCAGAAGCCGACGTCGATGTGGGCCGCGCTGCGGGCGACGGCCCGCTTGACCTCCAGCGCGTCGACGTCGGTGGTGGGCGGGATGCTGTTGAGGGGCATGTCGACCAGGGTGGTGACACCACCGGCCGCGGCGGCGCGGGTGGCGGTGGCGAAGCCCTCCCAGTCGGTGCGGCCGGGGTCGTTGACGTGGACGTGGGTGTCGACGAGGCCGGGGAGGAGTACGTCGTCCCCGAGGCTTTCGAGACGCGCCCCCGGCGGGACGACGGTGTCGTACGGCAGGACGGCCAGGATGCGGCCCTCGGCGGCGGACACGGCGACGGACGCGGCGCGCGGGCCGTCGGGGGTGATCACGCGCGTCGAACGCAGTACCAGGTCCGGGTCCGGTCCCGGGTCCAGCTCGGGCACCCCTACTCCCCTCTATATTTCCGCAACACGGAATAAGTTTTCCGCTCGAAGTCTTCCCTTCTCCTCCGATCTGGTCAAGACTTCCCGGGCACCCCCGTTCGATTCCGTAGCATGAAAGTGGATTTTCGATACGTAGAACGTGGCACCGAGAGGGAGCGGTAGGCTTCCGATGGCCGGTCGGCCGCGATATCCGACGCGGGCGCGAGACCGGTGCTGCCCGCTGCGAAAGGAAACGCCGACGTGCCGTCCGCCGAGTCCAAGACCGCCGCCGCCAACGCCGGTGGCGTCCAGTCCCTGGAGCGCGCCTTCGACCTCCTGGAGCGGATGGCCGACGCCGGGGGCGAGGTCGGGCTGAGCGAACTCTCCGGCAGCAGCGGCCTTCCGCTGCCCACCATCCACCGGCTGATGCGCACGCTGGTGGCCTGCGGCTACGTACGCCAGCAGCCCAACCGCCGCTACGCACTCGGCCCCCGGCTGATCCGGCTCGGCGAGAGCTCGGCCCGGCTGCTGGGCACCTGGGCGCGGCCGTATCTGGCGCGCCTGGTGGAGGAGACCGGCGAGACCGCGAACATGGCGCTGCTGGACGGGGACGAGGTGGTGTACGTCGCCCAGGTGCCCTCCCGCCACTCCATGCGCATGTTCACCGAGGTCGGGCGGCGGGTCCTGCCGCACAGCACCGGCGTCGGCAAGGCGCTGCTGGCCACCACGCCCCCGGACGAGGTACGCGCCCTGCTGGCCCGGACCGGCATGCCCGCCGCGACGGCGAAGACGATCACCTCGCCGGACGCGTTCCTGGAGGCGCTGCACCTCGTGCGCGAGACGGGGTACGCCGTGGACGACAACGAGCAGGAGATGGGCGTGCGCTGCCTGGCGGTGCCCGTGCCGGACTCCCCGACGGCGGCCGCCATCTCGATCTCCGGCCCGGCGGGGCGGGTGACGGACGAGGCCACGCAGGAGATCGTGCCGGTCCTGAAGGAGGTCGCCGCCGACCTGTCGGCCGCGCTCGCCAGCACGGACGGGACCTGACGGGACCCGAACAGCGCCCGGGCTAGCGCGCCACCGTACCGAAGAGGTCGATCGCCGAGCGGACCGCCCGCAGCGCCGGGTTCAGGGCACTGACCGAGCCCAGGGCGCCCGCCACCAGGAGCAGGGAGCGGCGGAGGCGGTGCAGTTCGGGGGTGCCGGTGCGGGCCATGGCGTCCAGCGCGGCCAGCTCGTCGTCCGCTATCGCCCGGTCCGGTAATTCCGCCGGATGGGCGGCCAGGTCACGCCTGAGCCGGGCCACGGCAAGGCGCAGCTCCGCCACCCTCGGGTCTTCCTCGGTGCACGCCATTGCGGCGCCCTCCACGTCGGACAACACGGCCCTTCTCCCCCTCGCGCGCGACTGCACGAGCCCGCCCTCCCTCTCCCCTGCCCCTCCGGACGTCGAATCGGACACAAGGGGCTGCGGATCAGTTAACGCCACCGTGTGCGCAGTGCGCCATACGGAGAGCGAAAATCAGACCGGCCGGGATGAACCGTCCACGCGGCGCCCCGGTGCGGTAAGCAGGGGCCATGGATCGCACCACTGATGACAATGCGCAGGTCGCCGGGTTGCTGCTGGCGGCGGGCGGGGGACGGCGGCTGGGCGGGCGGGCCAAGGCGCTGCTGGAGTACCGGGGCAGGCCGCTGGTGGAGCACGCGGCGCGCGCGCTGCTGGAGGGTGGCTGCACACCGGTGCACATCGTGCTGGGCGCCGCCGCCGAGGCGGTGCGGGAGCGGGCCGAGCTGCCGGGGTGTGTCCTGGTCGACAACCCGGACTGGGAGGACGGCATGGGCACCTCGCTCCGGGCGGGGCTGGCCTCGCTGGCGGGTGCGGGGGCGAGCGCGGCGCTGGTCACGCTGGTGGACCAGCCGGGGATCGGGGCACCGGCGGTGGCCCGCGTCCGGGCCGCCTGCCGCGACGCGGGGAGCCCGGCGGGAAGCCTGGTGACGGCTGCGTACGGCGCCGAGCGGGGGCATCCGGTGCTGTTCGGCGCGGACCGGTGGGCGGACGTCGCGGCGAGTGCGCAGGGGGATCGCGGGGCACGCGCGTATCTGAGGGAACATCAGGCCGAGATCATCCGGGTCGACTGCGCGGACATCGCCCGCGTGGACGACATCGACACCCCGGAGGATCTGGCGCTGCTGCGGTGAGCCCCGGACAGTGGACCTCAACCGGTGAGCCCCTGCCAGTGGACCCCAACCGTGGCCCCCAACGTGGACCCGTGCAGCGAGTCTCACATCGACAGCCGATTGAACTTCCACGATGAGGAAATTAATATCCAGAATCGCTATCGACTGAGGAGTGAACGCCCATGTCCGCACCAGCGCCATCCCCGCTGGCCATCGTCGACGCCGAGCCACTGGAGCGTCAGGGAGAGGTGCTGACCGACGCGGCCCTGGCCTTCCTGGCCGAGCTGCATCACCGCTTCACCCCTCGCCGCGACGAGCTGCTCGCGCGCCGCGCCGAGCGACGGGCCGAGATCGCCCGTACGAGCACGCTGGACTTCCTTCCGGAGACCGCGCACATTCGCGAGGACCCGGACTGGCGCGTGGCCGAGGCCCCGCCCGCCCTCCAGGACCGCCGGGTGGAGATCACCGGTCCCACCGACCGCAAGATGACGATCAACGCGCTCAACTCGGGCGCCAAGGTCTGGCTCGCCGACTTCGAGGACGCCTCCGCGCCCACCTGGGCGAATGTGATCGGCGGCCAGCTGAATCTGACCGACGCGTATGAGCGCCGGATCGACTTCGCCACCCCCGAGGGCAAGAGCTACGCCCTGCGCCCCGCCGAGGAGCTGGCCACCGTCGTCGCCCGGCCGCGCGGCTGGCACCTGGACGAGCGCCATCTGCGGGACGCGGAGGGCCGGGCGGTGCCCGGCGGGCTCGTCGACTTCGGCCTGTACTTCTTCCACAACGCGCGCCGCCTGCTCGATCAGGGCAAGGGCCCGTACTTCTACCTGCCGAAGACCGAGTCGCACCTGGAGGCCCGCCTCTGGAACGACGTCTTCGTCTTCGCGCAGGACTACGTGGGCGTTCCGCAAGGGAGCATCCGCGCCACCGTGCTCATCGAGACGATCACGGCCGCGTACGAGATGGACGAGATCCTGTACGAGCTGCGCGACCACGCCTCCGGGCTCAACGCGGGCCGCTGGGACTACCTCTTCTCCATCGTCAAGAACTTCCGTGACGCGGGCCCCGGCTTCGTCCTGCCCGACCGCAACGCGGTGACGATGACCGCGCCCTTCATGCGCGCCTACACCGAGCTGCTGGTCCGCACCTGCCACAAGCGGGGCGCCCACGCGATCGGCGGGATGGCCGCGTTCATCCCCTCGCGCCGGGACGCCGAGGTCAACGCGGTCGCGTTCGACAAGGTGCGGGCCGACAAGGACCGTGAGGCCAACGACGGCTTCGACGGCTCGTGGGTCGCCCACCCCGATCTGGTCCCGGTCGCCCGCGAGTCGTTCGACGCGGTCCTCGGCGACCGTCCGCACCAGAAGGACCGGCTGCGCGAGGACGTCCGGGTCACGGCGGCCGAGCTGATCGACATCGCCTCGCTGGACGCCAAGCCCACCTTCGACGGCCTGCGCAACGCCGTCCAGGTCGGCACCCGCTACATCGAGGCATGGCTGCGCGGACTGGGCGCCGTCGCCATCTTCAACCTGATGGAGGACGCCGCCACCGCGGAGATCTCCCGCTCCCAGATCTGGCAGTGGATCAACGCCGGAGTGGTCTTCGAGAACGGCGAGAAGGCGAGCGCCGACCTGGTGCGCACCGTCGCCGCCGAGGAGCTGGCCGCGATCCGCGAGGAGGTCGGCCCGGAGGCGTTCGCGGCGGGTCGCTGGCAGCAGGCCCACGACCTGCTCCTGAAGGTCGCGCTGGACGAGGACTACGCGGAGTTCCTGACGCTGCCCGCGTACGAGCTGCTGGGCTGAGTAACGAAGGGGCCCCGGGACGGTGTCCCGGGGCCCTTTTCCATGAGCGCGTTACGACGTGTAGAGCTGGGTGCGCGGCACGATCTGCTGCGGCTGGCCGGGGCTGGACCACAGCAGCTTCATATGCGCCTCGCCGGTCTGCTCGGTGTACTCGATCTTGATGGCGTGACGCTGCCCGGCCCGCAGGTCGACGGTCGCCTTGTCGACCTTCGCCGTGTGCGGCGTGGTGTTGTCGATGAGGAGTTTGCCGTCGATCCACACCCGTACCGTGTCGTCGGAGACGGTGGTGAGCGTGTACGTCTGGCTGTGGCGCGGCACCAGGGAGCCGGTCCAGCGGACGCCGAAGCGGTCGGCCGGGACCCGGGCGTCCGGTGAACCGGCGGTCCGCCAGGCGTGGTTGACGGTGCGGTCGGTACGGGTGACGACGGGCGGCCCGGTGAAGGTGTCGTTCGCGAACACCTCCTGCCGCAGCCCCGTGCCCCGGCCCGGGGGCACCGACGCCCCGGACGGCTCGACGGTCAGCTCGATCACCGACGCGATGTCGTCGACCGGTCCGCCGGACGGGGTGAGGTCGAAGCCGTCCCCGGCCGCCGCGACCGCGACCTTCTGATCGCTGCCCAGCACCCGCGCCCGGGTCACCTCGAACGGCGCCCGCGCGGTGAGGTGCAGGGGCTGCCCGGCGGCGGGCCAGGAGGTCACGGACGCGTAGAGCCTGTTGCCGGATCGGCTGACCGCTCCCCATCCGGGCTCGGCCACCAGCCCGGCGCTCCCCGCGCCGTACACGGCCCGGCCCTGCCCGGACGTCCCCAGCCAGGAGCCGATCTCGCGCAGCCGGTCGACGGACGGCTGGGGTATCCGGCCGAGCTTGTCGGGGCCGACGTTGAGCAGGTAGTTGCCGCCGCGGCCGGCGATGTCGAGGAGGTTGCGGGCGAGGGTCCGGGGCGACTTCCAGTTCCCGTCGTACTTCGCGAATCCCCAGTGGCCGTTGAGGGTCATGCAGGACTCCCAGAGCTGGCCGTCGACCTGGGCGTCCGGAATCTCCTGCTCGGGGGTGCCGTAGTCGCCGTCCACGACGCGGCGCTTGCCGACCCGGTTGTTGATGACCAGATCCGGGTCGAGACCGCGCAGATACGCCTCGAGCTGCTCACCGTCCTTCGGGGACCAGGTGTTGGTGGGGTTGTCCGCGTCCCATTCGCCGTCGAACCACAGCAGCGCCGGGTCATAGCCGTCGACCAGCTCCTTGAGCTGCGCGTACATCCGCTCCCGGTACTTCGGGAAGGTGGCCGGGTCCCCGAAGTCGGGATCGTGCCAGTCCCAGATCGAGTAGTAGAAGCCGAGCTTGATGCCGGCCCGGTCGGCGGCGGTCTTCAGCTCGGCGAGGATGTCGCGCTTCTTGTCGAACGAGGAGTGGTCGCGCAGGTTCCAGGTGTTCTGCTTCGTCGGCCACATCGCGTATCCGTCGTGGTGCTTGGACGTGATGACGATGTAGCGCTGACCGGCGTCCTTGGCCGCCTTGACGACGGCTTTCGCGTCGAAGGACGAGGGATTGAAGCCCTGCGCCATGTCCTCGTACTCGCTCGTCGGGATCTGGCAGTTCCGCTTGATCCACTCCGCGTCCCGGCAGACGGTGCCGTCCGCGCGGGTGTACTCGCCTTCCAGTTGGGAGTACGCGCCGAAGTGGATGAACATGCCGAACCGGTCCTGCCGCCACCAGCTGGTGCGGGCGGAGGTGAACGGGTCGTCGGACGCGTAGTCGGTGCCGGGACCGGGTTCGGCCGCACGGTCGGCCTCCGGTGCGGCGACGGACGGCGCGGCGGTGGCGGACGGTCCGGTGAGAGTCAGCGCCAGGAACAGGCCGAGCAGCAGGCTCAGCCCTCGGGACAAGCCGGACAGGGATAACGCCCGTGAGGACACACGCATGGCGGCTCCTGTGCTCATGGGTGGTCGGACAGGAGGGCTGGCCAGCCGCGTACCGGAACCTAGAGCCGCAAAGATGGGATGTCAACGGGCCATAAAGCGCCACGGCCGCCACATGACCATCAGGGAGACCCGACCCCTCCGATGTATCACCCCTCCGCGGCGATACGGGCCAGCCGCCGCGCCTCGTCCCCCGCGTCGCGCGCGATGGCGTCCTCGTCGGCGGTGAGCAGCCGCCCCGCCTCCACCACCGGCTCGCCGTTCACCAGCGACAGGGTCACCGGCGCCGCCGGGCCCAGCACCAGGGCCGCGACCGGGTCGGCGATCGTCGAGTGGCCGATGCCGTCCAGCTTCCACAGCACCAGATCGGCCAGCTTGCCCGGTTCCAGCGACCCGATCTCGCCCTCGCGGCCCAGCACCCTGGCCCCGCCGTGGGTGCCGAGCCGCAGCGCCTGGCGGGCCGTCAGCGCCTTCTCGCGGTGGTCGCCGAGCCGGTTGATCAGCAGGGCGTTGCGCAGCTCGGTGTGCAGCTCACCGGACTCGTTCGAGGCGGTGCCGTCCACCCCGAGCCCCACCGGCACGCCCGCGGCGAGCAGGTCCGGCACCCGGGCGATCCCGGCGGCGAGCCGGGCGTTGGACGACGGGCAGTGGGCGACGCCGGTGCCGGTGCGGGCGAAGGCGGCGATGTCGGCGTCGTTCATGTGGACGCAGTGCGCCATCCACACGTCCTCGCCGAGCCAGCCGGTGTCCGCGAAGTAGTCCGTCGGGCCCATCCCGAAGCGCTCGTGGCAGAACTTCTCCTCCTCGACCGTCTCCGAGCCGTGCGTATGCAGCCGCACGCCCTTGCGGCGGGCCAACTCGGAGCTTTCCCGCATGAGTTCGGTGGTGACGGAGAAGGGCGAGCAGGGCGCGACGACGATCCGCAGCATCGCGTCGAACGAGGCGTCGTGGTGGGTGTCGATGGCCTCCTCGGTGGCGGCCAGCGCGCCCTCGGTGGTCTCGACGGCGAAGTCCGGCGGCAGTCCGCCGTCCGAGCTGCCGAGGTCCATGGAGCCGCGCGCGGCGGTGAACCGCACGCCCAGCTCGCGCGCCGCGCGGATCTCGGCGCCCAGCAGATCGCCCGCGCCGCGCGGGAAGACGTAGTGGTGGTCCATGGCGGTGGTGACGCCGCCGCGCACCATCATCGCGAGCGAACCGCGCGCGGCGGCGTACACCATCGGCTCGTCGATCCGGGCCCAGGTGGGGTAGAGCGCCACCAGCCAGTCGAAGAGGTTGTGGTCCTGGGCGAGGCCGCGGGTGAGCCACTGGTAGAAGTGGTGATGGGTGTTGACCAGGCCCGGGGTGACGAGATGGCCGGTGCCGTCGACCCGGCGCGCCACCCCGTCCAGGCCCCGCGGCGCGGGTCCCGGGCCCACCGACTCGATGCGGTTGCCCGCGACGACGACATGGCCCGAGGCGTGCTCGGTGTCCTGCGCGTCCACGGTCGCGATGGCGCAGTTCTCGATGACGATGCGGTCGATGCGGTTCACGGGGCGGAGCCCTCCATGGTTCAGTCGGTGGGGATCCTGGCCTCGGCGCCGTCCCGCAGGACGGTGGCCTCGATGAGCCCGTACGGCCGGTCGGCGGCGAAGTAGACCTCGTTGTCGTTGGTGAGGCCGAAGGGCGCGAGGTCGACCAGGAAGTGGTGCTTGTTGGGGAGCGAGAGCCGTATCTCGTCTATCCCGGGACGCCGCTCGATAACACGCGCGCCCATCGCGTACAGCGTCTGCTGGAGCGAGAGCGAGTACGTCTCGGCGAACGCGGCCAGCAGGTCGGCGCGCGCCCCCTCGTACGCGGCGTCCCAGTCCGGCTCCGGCCGCGCGGCGTCGCTCCAGCCGTGGCGCCAGCGGGCGTGCACATCGGTGGCGAGGATGCGGTCGCGCGCCTCCGGCAGGGTCGTGTACGGGTCCTTGACGAAGCCGTGGAACTCGGAGTCGGTGGAGTTCATGACCGTGAGGTCGCGCAGGCCGGAGAGCACCTCCCAGTCCCGGCCGTCGTAGCGGACCTGGGCGGTACGGGTCTCCTGCCCGGCGCGGACGAAGGAGTGGCGGGCCTCCCGACCGGTTTCGATCCGCTCCCAGGCGTACTCCTCGATCCGGACGCGGGCGGTACGGATCGTCTCCTGGCTGCCGACGAAGTGGCGGGCCAGCTCGATGCCGAAGTGTTCGGCGGTGGCGATGCCGCGCTCCTTGGCGAAGGCGTACACCGTGTTCTTCATGGTGTCGGTCGGCAGCACGCCGGTGTTGTCGCCGTGGCGGTGGACGTCCGCCATGTCGCCGGAGAGCGCGACGGAGACGTTCAGGTCCTTGATGTGGTGGACGTCGCCGTCGCGCACCATCCGGACCACGCGGGTCTCCGCCTTGCCGTACTGGTTCTGGCCGAGCATGGGCATCGGGCTTTAGCTCCCTCGGTATACGGAGTAGCCGAACGGGGTGAGCAGCAGCGGCACGTGGTAGTGCTCGCCGGGCTCGACGGCGAAGACGACCGTCACCTCCGGGAAGAAGGGCCCGCGCGACTTGGTCTCGAAACGCAGCCGTACGTGGGTGGTGCCCTCGGGCAGGGCGGGCAGATCCTTGCAGCGGCCGTCCGGGTCGGTGCGGGAGGCGGCGTGCGCCACCCAGTCGGCGTCGCCCGCGGGGCGCACCGACAGCTCGACGGGGACGCCGGGGGCCGGGCGGCCCAGGCTGGTGTCCAGGATATGCGTGGACACCGAGGTGGCGGTCGCCATCACCGCTCTCCTTCCGCCGCTTCCGCGGTCACCAGGCGGGTCAGCCGGATGCGGTTGATCTTTCCCAGTTCGGTGCGGACGATCTCGCGTTCGGTGCCGGTGTCGTTGTCGATCCGGCGGCGGAGGGCGGCGAGCATCTCCTCGCCGGTGCGGCCGGTGGCGCAGATCAGGAAGACGTGGCCGTGGCGCTCCTGGTACGCGAGATTCAGCTCCAGCAGCTCCGCGCGCAGCTCGTCGGCGGAACCGCTCACCCCGCTCTGCTCGCGCGCCGAGGTGGCGTCACCCGGCGTCGGCCGACCGATGGGCGGATGCCCGGCCATGGCCTCGTCGAGATCGCCGCCGGTCAGCCCGGCCACGGCCGCGTCGGACGCGTCGAGCAGGGCGTCCACGTGGCGGTACGGCCGCCCGTCGGCCACCGCCGCGCCCCAGGCCCGGCTGGTGCACACCGTGTGCAGCAGCGCGGCCACGTCCGGCCGGTCCGCCGCGTTGAACCGGGCCAGGCCCGGTGGAGCGCTGGTAGTCACACCCGAAAGCTAAGAGCTTCCCCGACGAACGTCAACACTTTGTTGAAGACAGGCCGGAAAGAAGACACGTCGGAAACGCGGGTTCCGGGCACGGCCCGGGCACGCCAGGATGGGCCCATGACCGCTGACCTCGCCGTACGACTGCCGGACCGGTTCTGGTCCGTGCCCTACGTCGGCGCGCGCTTCCCCGGCTCCCCGGCGGTCGCCGAGCGCCCGGACCTCGCCGAGGGCGCCAACTGCCAGCTCTTCGCGTACGCGGTGCTCCACCACCACGGCCTGGAACCGCCCGCCCTGCGCTCCGGCGAGCTGTGGGCCGACAGCGCGACGACGACCCGCGTCACGGCGCCCCGCCCCCTGGACCTGCTGCTCTTCAACGCCACCGACGACGCGTACGGCGCCCACGTGGGCGTCTGGGCCGGGCCGGACCAGGTCCTCCACCTGTGCGCCGAAGCCGGGCGCCCCGCCGTATGGCCCCTGAGCGCCTTCGCCGCCCGGCCCCGCTACCGCACCCTGATCGGCGTCAAACGGGTCACGGCTCGAAGCGCTCGGGCGCCGAGCGCTCGGCGCCCTTCTCCCGGTTGAGGTAGTTGTAGACGGTGAAGCGGCTCACGCCGAGGGCGCTCGCGACCGTTTCGACGCCGTGGCGCACCGTGAAGGCACCGCGCTGTTCCAGGGCGCGGACGATGCCCTGCTTCGTCTTGCGGTCCAGGGCCGACAGCGGGACGCCGTGGCGGCGCTGGAGGTCGGCGAGGATGTGGTCGAGGGACGCCGAGATGTGCGGGAGGCGGACGGCCACGACCGCGCGGCCCTCCCAGGACAGCACCACGTCGTCGTCCCGGGCCCGGTCCGGGGCGATCAGCTCGCCGCCCATCGCGTCGACCAGCGGCCGGACCGCCGAGACGAAGGGGTGGTCCGCGGGGCCGGTCACGCGTCGGGCTCCGCGACGACGTTGACCTGGAGCGAGACCCGGGTGGCGCCCGCCTCCAGGGACTTGCGCAGCAGGTCGTCCACGGCGGCCAGCACGGCGTCCGCGCGGCCCTCCGCGGTGTTGCCGAACGGGCCGACGTCGACGGTGTCCAGCGGTGCGGCCTGAACCGCCTCGCGGGCGACCACGGCATGCGGCGGCACCTCGTCGAGGTCGAACGGCTCGGTGGTGAACTCAACCCTCAATCTCACGCGGCCAACCTACTGCGCCCGGCCGCGCCTCCGGCAGCCTCGCGCGGCGCGTACTCCGGGCGTCATCCGCCAAGCGTCCAGCCCGGCGTCACGCGG
Organism: Streptomyces botrytidirepellens; assembly: GCF_003721215.1. Lineage (NCBI taxonomy): Bacteria > Bacillati > Actinomycetota > Actinomycetes > Kitasatosporales > Streptomycetaceae > Streptomyces > Streptomyces botrytidirepellens. The sequence continues at coordinate 8,360 of NZ_RIBZ01000864.1, read as the reverse complement.
CCGTCCCACTGGAGGTGGGCAGAACGCCCAAGTCCCTCCCGTCACTCCCCCGCTTCGTGGAGCATGGCCCAGTTACCGCAGACATCCGCTACGGAGCGTCAGATGCCAGAGAGCGTGCCGGTGCGCTGCCCCGCGTGCCGCCGCGAGCAGTCGTTCACTCCGCCCACCTTCCCGTGCTCGTGCGGCGTGCCGCTCACCCTCCCGGTGCTGCGCGACGGCACGCCGGAGGAGATCGGGCGCCGCACGTGGCAGGACATATGGGTGACGGTGGACTGCCCGTCCTGCGGGCGTCAGGGCCACTGGCCGCAGCCGGAGTTCGGCTGCGGCTGCGGGGCGGTCGTCCGGGTGCCGGTCGTCCCGGTCGCGCCGGGGCCGCAGACCCCGTCCCTGGGCGGTACGCAGGCTCCGGGTGGCACCCAGGGCGGAGAGCCCGGGGCGCGCCCCGCGTTCCGGCCGGTGACGATCCGTACCGCGCGGGACGCGGTCACCGCCGCCGCCCAGTATCTGCGGTGGCTCGGCTTCGGATGTCTGCGGCGGCCGGACGACCCGGAGGCGTCCGGGGTGGACCTGTACGGGAAGGGCGTCGTCGCCCAGGTCGATCCGACCACCCGCCCCACCGGGCTGCGCGAGGTCGAGTGCCTGTGGCTGAACGGGCTCAACGAGTCGGCGGTGAGCGTCTTCTTCTCGCTGGCGGGCTACGCCAGGGAGGCGCGGGCGCGCGCGGACGCGCTGCACATTCCGCTCTTCATCATGGACCTGACCGGCACCCCACAGCCCGTCAACAACCCGGCGGACACGCTGATCCGCTGTGGCCCGCCTCGCGCCTGAGCCTTGCGGATGAGCCTTGCGGATGAGCCTTGCGGATGAGCCTTGCGGATGAGCCTCATTCATTGTCACCCGAACGAGGGCCGTTTCGCCTCCTCTCCGCGGACGATCTTCGCCCTTCTCCGGCGCTCTACCGTGGTACCCGATCCCGTCCACGACCCCTTGGAGCGCTCGACCATGCCCACTGAACTCACCGTCGACCACGCCGACGTCACCCTGGCCGTCCGCGACCACGGCGGCAGCGGCGTCCCGCTGCTGCTGATCCACGGCGCGGGCCGCACCCTCGCCGACTGGTCGGGGATCGCGGAGGAGCTGGTCGCCGATCACCGGGTCCTCTCGATGGACCTGCGCGCACACGGCCGCTCAGGGCGCGGGACGGAGCCCTGGACAACCGCGGCCGTGCTCGGCGACATCGAGGCCGTCCTCGACGCGTGCGGCGTCCCGGAGGCGGTGCTCGTCGGCCACTCGCTCGGCGGCATGCTGGCCGCGCTGTACGCGGACGCCCATCCCCACACCCCCGGCGCGGTCAACCTCGACGGCTTCGGGCTGGGGCGGCCCGAGCACTACGCCGGGCTCGACCCGCGGACCGTGGCCGAGGGCCTGGACCGGGCCCGGCAGTTCGCCCGGGCCGCCTCGGGCCAGGCGTTCCCGCCCGAGGGGCTGGAGACCGTACGCGCCCAGCAGGCCGCCATGGCCGACCAGCTGGGTTTCGCGCCCGAGCTGCTGGAGGAGGGCATACGGCGCTCGCTCGGCGAGACCGGCGACGGCCAGCTGTATCTGCGGCCCGAGCGGGAGCGGGGGGTGGAGATGCTGGACGTGCTGGACGCGCTGGACATGTTCGCCGTCTACCGCCGCCTGACCCGCCCGCTGCTGATCGTCCGCGGCACGCGGCTCGCGGACCAGGGCCCGGAGCTGGCGTGGTTCGGCGAGCTGATGGCCGCGCACCTGAAGGGGCTGGAGGAGCATCTGGCGGCGCTCGCCGCCGACCACCCCCACATCGCGGTGCACACCCTGGACGCGTCGCACGCGATGCTGCTGGAGCGCCCGCGTGCGCTGGCGGAGCTGGTGCGCTCCTTCACCTCCGGCCTGGACTTGCGCTCATGACCGGGGGGCGCTTCGGTTGAGGCACCGCCCCCATCGTTCCGACCGGCCGGAGGCCGCATTCGATGGCTGTTCCCTGGTACCCGAGGATCGCGGCGTGGCTCCTGACCATCGCGACCGTCCTGACCCTGCTGACGGTCGCCGGCTGCGGCGGCGGTGGGCTGCCGCAGCCGTCGGAGACGAGCCGGTCCGCGACCACGCCGAGCGTCCCCGACCCGGGGACGGGGGACAGCGTGGAGGGGGACATCGACGCGGCGGTGTCCATCACCAACACCTACTGGTCCACCCACTGGAACGAGTTCTTCACCGGCACCTATCGCCCGCCGCGGGTCCTGGGCGCATACGACGGCGCCACCGGCACCGCGCCCACCTGCGGCGGCACCGCGCTCCCCGACAACAACGCCGTCTACTGCCCGGGCGGCGACTACGTGGCGTGGGACATGGACCTGATGCGGGCGGGCCACCAGCGCGGCGACGCCTGGGTCTACCTGGTGATCGCCCATGAGTGGGGGCACGCCATCCAGAACCGGCTGGACGCGGGCCTGGTCGACCTGGCCCGCGAACTCCAGGCCGACTGCCTGGCCGGTGCCGTCCTCTTCGGCGCGGCCCGGGACAACACGCTGACCTTCGAGGACGGCGATACGGACGAGCTGGCCGACGCGCTGTCGGCGCTCGCCGACGAGACGCCGTGGACGAACACCTCCGACCACGGCAACGCCTCGCAGCGGGTGTCGGCGTTCAGCCGGGGCGCCGAGTCCGGGGTGAAGGGCTGCCTCCCGAACGCGGTGCGGTAGAACGCGTTATCGCGTGGACTGGGGTCTCCGGTCCGGGTCGGTACGGGACTCCGGGACCCCGGCCGGCTCGCGGGCGCCCGCCTCCCTCAGCTCGACCTTGCGGACCTTGCCGCTGACCGTCATCGGGAAGGCGTCCATGACGCGCAGATGGCGCGGCACCTTGAAGGCGGCCAGCCGCCCGCGGCAGAAGCGGGCCAGTTCGTCGCGGGTGAGCGCGGTGGCGCCCTCGCGCAGGATCACGCAGGCCAGGATCTCCTCGCCGTACTGCTCGTCCGGTACGCCCACCACCTGCACATCGGCGATCTTGGGGTGGGTGTGCAGGAACTCCTCGATCTCCCGCGGGTACACGTTCTCACCGCCCCGGATGATCATGTCCTTGATCCGGCCGACGATCTGGACGTAGCCGTCCTCGTCCATCACCGCCAGGTCCCCGGTGTGCATCCAGCCCGCCGGGTCGATCGCCTCGGCCGTCAGCTCCGGTTCCTCCCAGTAGCCGAGCATCACCGAGTAGCCGCGGGTGCACAGCTCGCCCCGGGTGCCGCGGGGGACGGTCAGACCGGTGGCCGGGTCCATGACCTTGACCTCGACGTACGGCAGCACCCGGCCGACCGTGCCGGTGCGGCGCGCAAGGTCGTCGTCGCGCCGGGTCTGGGTGGAGACCGGGGAGGTCTCGGTCATGCCGTAGCAGATGGACACCTCGGCCATGTGCATCTCGGCGACCACCCGCCGCATCACCTCCACCGGGCAGGGCGATCCGGCCATGATCCCGGTGCGCAGGGAGGAGAGGTCGAAGGTGGCGAAGTCGGGCAGGGCCAGCTCGGCGATGAACATGGTGGGGACGCCGTACAGCGAGGTGCAGCGCTCCCGTTCGACGGCGGAGAGGGTGGCGGCCGGGTCGAAGGTGGGGGCCGGGATGACGACGCAGGCGCCGTGGGTGGTGGCGCCCAGGTTGCCCATCACCATGCCGAAGCAGTGGTAGAAGGGCACCGGCAGACAGATCCGGTCGTGCTCGGTGTAGCCGACCGTCTCCCCCACGAAGTAGCCGTTGTTGAGGATGTTGTGGTGGGAGAGGGTGGCGCCCTTGGGGAAGCCGGTGGTGCCCGAGGTGTACTGGATGTTGACCGGGTCGTCGCAGGACAGCCGGGCCTCGCGCTCGGCCAGCTTCTCCTTCGGCACCCCTTCGCCCGCGCGCACCAGCCCCTCCCAGGTGCGGTCGCCGATGTAGACGACGTCGCGCAGGGCGGGGCATTCGGCGCGCACCTGCTCGACCATGCGGCGGTAGTCGCTGTCCTTGTGCTCGGTGGACGAGACCAGGACCGACACCCCGGCCTGCCGCAGCACGTACCGCAGCTCATGGACGCGGTAGGCGGGGTTGACGTTGACCATGATCGCGCCGATGCGGGCGGTGGCGTACTGCACCAGCACCCATTCGGGGCAGTTGACCGCCCAGATGCCGACCCGGTCGCCCTTGCCGACCCCCTTGGCCATCAGCCCGAGCGCGACCGCCTCGACCGACCGGCCGAACTCGGCGTACGTCCAGCGGCGGCCTGAGGGGACGTCGACCAGCGCCTCGCGGTCGCCGTACCGCTCGATGGCCCGGGCGAGGTTGGCGCCGATGGTGTCGCCGAGCAGCGGCAGGTCCCCGGTGCCGCTCGCGTACGACGGGGCAGCGGGGGCCGGGGTGGGGGCGGTGCGTCGGAGATCGGGTCGGTCATGGTGTCTCCTTGCGGTCACATGCCGTGGTGGTCACATGAAGGGGAGCTGCTGTTCATCAGGTTCCCTCATGAAACTCGACGCCCTCTCCACTCGCCGTGCGTTCCCGCAGTTCGATCCGGCGAATCTTGCCCGACACCGTCTTGGGCAGCTCCGCGAACTCCAGCCGCCGCACCCGCTTGTACGGCGCCAGCACCGCCCTGGAGTGCGCGAACAGCACCTTCGCCGTCTCGGGCCCCGGCTCCCAGCCCTCGGCCAGCACGATGTACGCCTTCGGCACGGCCAGCCGCAGCGGATCGGGCGCGGGTACGACGGCGGCCTCGGCGACCGCCTCGTGCTCCAGCAGGGCGCTTTCCAGCTCGAACGGCGAAATCTTGTAGTCGGATGCCTTGAACACGTCGTCGGCGCGCCCGATGTAGGTGATGTAGCCGTCCGCGTCGCGCGATCCGATGTCGCCGGTGCGGTAGTAACCGCCCGCGGTGGCCTCGGCGGTGCGCTCCTCGTCGCCCTCGTACCCCGTCATCAGGCCGACCGGGCGGCCGTGCCGTCCGGTCAGGTCGAGGGAGATCTCGCCCTCGTCGCCGGGCTCGCCGGTGACCGGGTCCAGGAGGACGACGCTGAAGCCGGGCGTCGGGCGGCCCATCGAGCCGGTCTTGAGCGGCTGACCGGGGGTGTTGGCGACCTGGACGGCGGTCTCGGTCTGGCCGAAGCCGTCCCGGATCGTCACGCCCCAGTCGCGCCGGACGTGCTCGATGACCTCCGGGTTCAGCGGCTCACCGGCGGCGACGGCCTCCCGCGGGGGGTGCCGCAGCTGCGTCAGATCGGCCTGGATGAGCATGCGCCAGACGGTGGGCGGGGCGCAGAAGGTGGTGACGCCGCAGCGGTCCATCTCGGCCATGAGGCGGGTGGCGTCGAAGCGGGTGTAGTTGTGGATGAAGACGGTCGCCTCGGCGTTCCAGGGGGCGAAGAGGTTGGACCAGGCGTGCTTGGCCCAGCCCGGGGAGGAGATGTTGAGGTGGACGTCTCCGGGCCTGACCCCGACCCAGTACATCGTCGACAGATGGCCGATGGGGTACGAGATGTGGGTGTGCTGGACGAGCTTGGGCTGAGCGGTGGTGCCGGAGGTGAAGTAGAGCATGAGGGGGTCGGTCGCGAGGGTCGGCCCGTCCGGTACGAAGCGGTCCGCCGCGGCCGTCGCCTCGTCCGGGGCCTCGTCCGGCACGGCGTCCGTCTTGGCGTCCTCGTACGCCAGCCAGCCGTCCGGAGCGCTGTGGTCCGTGCCGACCGCGATCCGGGTGTAGTCGCCCGCCACCTCCGCGAACTTGCCGGTGTCCTCCGCCCGCACGATGACGTGCTTCGCCCGGCCGCGGCCGATGCGGTCCGCCAGGTCCAGCGGGCCGAGCAGCGGGGTGGCGGGGATGACGACGGCGCGCAGCTTCATCGCCGCCAGCGCCGTCTCCCACAGCTCCTTCTGGTTGCCGAGCATGACCACGATCCGGTCCCCGGCCCGCACGCCCCGCGCGCGCAGCCAGTTCGCGGCCCGGTCGGAGCGGCGGCGCATCGCGTCGAAGCTCAGCCGGGTCTCGCGGCCGTCCTCCTCCACGATGTGCAGAGCGGTGCGTCCGTTCCCCTCCGCGATCCGGTCGAACCAGTCCAGGGCCCAGTTGAAGCGCTCCGGGCGGGGCCAGCTGAACCCTTCGTACGCCGCCGCGTAATCCTCGCGGCGGTCGAGAAGGAAGTCCCGTGCCACGCGGAATTCGTGAGACGGACTCATTGCTGTCACTTCGTCCTCCTGATTTGACGTGCCGCTCGTTAGCATCGTGCGACGGGTGATCTGTGTCTCACCACCCCCGGGCGGGGGTGACGGCGTTTCGGGGAGGCGACCGTGGCGGAATCGGAGCGTGCCGTCGACGTACGGACAGCACTGCTGCGGATGCGCCGACGCGGCGGGCTGCCCGTCGCCTTCGGCGGACTGTTCTCCGGCGCACAGCAGTTCCGCATCTCGGAACTCACCGGAACCACCACGAACTCCTTGCGCGGGCTCGCCATCGCGGCGGGCAACGGGCTCGGCGGCAAGGTCCTGACCCTGTCCCGGCCGATATCCGTGATCGACTACCCCGTCTCGCGCGCGATCAGCCATGAATACGACGGCGCGGTCGGCGCCGAGGGGCTGCGCTCGATGATGGCCGTCCCGGTGGTGGTCCGGGGCCGGGTGCGCGGCGTCCTGTACGGCGCGCTGCGGCAGCCGCTGATCCTCGGCGACCGCGCGCTGAGCACGGCGGTGGAGGCCGCCCGCGAGCTGGAACGGGCCCTCGCCGCGCAGGACGAGGCGCAGCGGCTGATGACGGTCGCGGAGCAGGCGGCGCCGGGGCCCGAGCCCGACCCGGCGGTCTGGGAAGAGGTCCGCGCGGCCCACGTCGACCTCCGGGCCCTGGCCCACCGGGTGGCCGACCCGCAGCTGCGGGAGGAGATCCTGAGCGCCTGCGACCGCCTGGCCCGCGCCTCGTCGGGCGACGACTCCGCGTCCCGCGTACGCGTACGACTGTCCCCGCGCGAGGTGGACGTCCTGGCCTGTGTCGCCTCGGGCGCGACGAACTCGGCGGCGGCCGACCGGCTGGGGTTGCGGCCGGAGACGGTGAAGAGCTACCTGCGGTCGTGCATGCGCAAGTTGGGGGCGCGCACCCGTCTGCACGCGGTGGTCGAGGCCCGCCGCGCGGGCCTGCTGCCGTAGGGCGTGCCCGCCACGTCCCACCGGCCCTGCGACCCCTGGCCCGCTGCCCCGGCCGTCGCCGGGAGGCGCCCCCTCTGACACCGCGGGCTGCTCCGGCGCGACTGTGCGGACACGATTCATGGTGCGGTGGTGGTGTCGGCTGCGGCTAGGACAGGACCGCGGCGAGGGCCGGGGCGTACAGCTCGGTGACTTCGTCCGGCGTCAGGGCGGTCACGCCCGGGGCGCGCAGCAGATAGCGGGTGAGGGCGAGGCCGAGCAGCTGGGCGGAGAGCAGCCCGGCGCGGCGCGGGTCGACGGCCTCGCCGAGGGCGGGCGCGACCTGCTCGGCGAAGATCTCGCGCAGCCGCTCGGCGGCCTGCTCATGGGTGACGGCGCAGCGCAGCAGGAGGAGCAGGGCGTCGTCGGCGGGGTCGCCCTCCCAGCGGTCGAGGAAGTGACGTACGAGGACCTGCGGGAGGTCGTCGCGGGCCACGGCGGTGAGGTCGGGCAGCCGCAGGTCGATGGTGAGGGCCGCGTCGAGGAGGTTTTCCTTGCTGCCGAAGTAGCGCATGACCATCGAGGCGTCGATGGCCGCGTCGGCGGCGACGGCGCGGATGGTGGTGCGCTCGTAGCCGTGCCGGGCGAAGTGCGCGCGGGCGGCGCGGAGGATGGCGGCGCGGGTGCGGTCGGAGCTGCGGGCGCCCGTGAGGCCGCCCGCCGGGGCGTCTGTCGGGCCGTCCGCCGGGCGTGCCGCCGGGTCCGGGCCGGGTTCGCTTCCGGAGGGGAGGCGTCGCCCGGGATCGTTCATGCCAACAATCGTAGGCAAACAGTCGTTGGCGCGCCAGGCGCGGGTACCCGCGGTCATCGACGGCACGGCGACAGCGCGGGCGGGCCGCCGCCCCGGCCGCGGCCTGGGCATATCGGGGGATATCCTGCACTGAGGCCAGTGGTCCACGCGCCCGCACCGAGGGGACCGCGACGAAGGAGGTGGTCGGTCCACGTGATGACCAGCGAACCTCCCAGTCGTATGCCGCGAGCCGCCACCCCGGCCCGGCCACGCTGAGCGCAGCGCGCCCGGCGCCTCGGGGGCGGTGTCCGGATGCCCCGCCCGGCGCCGGCTACCCGGCGCCAGCTACCCGTAAAGGACCTCTCATGTCCGAGCGCCGTTCCCACCACCCGCGCCCGCTGAAGAAGTACCCCTGGCTGCGGCCCGCGGT